>JBQCFA010000136.1:0-4375 GCA_051959695.1 Rhizobiaceae bacterium | reverse complement strand
AGAGCATGAAATTCCTCCGGTTCAATGGTTTTCGAGTGTGGCCAGGAACCCGCGCAGCGCAGCCTCGTAGCGGGCTGGATTTTCCTTCCAGGATCCGATGTGGTCGGCGCCGGTGCGCAGATATTCGGTCGGTCCCGCCCGCCGTCGCAGCAGGCGGTCGCTGGTGGCGACCGGAACGATGCGGTCTCCTGCGCCATGCGAAAGGAACAGCGGCCCGCCATACTCCGAAATCGCATCCACCACCATCGCCTGGGAAAGGTCGAAGGGGTATCGTTTCGAAGCCAACCAGATGGTGCCGCGAGTCACCAGTCCCGGCAACGGCGCATGCAGACGGGCAAGCAGCGCCCGCAAGGTTGCGCCCGCGTCGAGCATCGGCGCGTCGAGCACGATCGCCTCGACCATTCCGGCCCTTTCGGAATGGTCGAGGAACTGCCCGACGATGGCGCCGCCCATAGATTCCGCCACAAGCACGATTTTACGCGCGCCCCGCCGGCCTGCATAGGCGACGGCTGCGTCCAGATCGCGCCATTCGGTCAGGCCGAGCGCGTAAAGTCCGTCGGACGAAGACGGCCCGCCTTCGTCGTTCCGGTACGAAATCATCAGCACCGGCAAATCGGCATCGTGCAGCGCCGGCAGAAACCGGTAACCGTTTTCCCGCCGTCCGCCTATCCCATGGACGAAGATCGCCCAGGTCGAAGAGGGCGCACCCGCCGGCTGAACCAACCAGGCGGGAAGCATCCCGACATCCGACGGCACAGGCACATCCGCGAACGCATAGCCATAGGCCGCCTTCGGGTCCCCGACATAGCCAATGTCCGCCGGCCCTTGCGGCGCCGGCGCACCGCTTCCCTGGGCGATCGGCGACCCGACACGAAGGATATCGTCAAGCATGGCGGCGCCCTTCCAGCTTGCGTATCCGAGATAGGCCGCCACCACGGCCAGGACCGTGAGCAGTCCGATGCTCGTCCACCGATGCCAGCGGCGCATCCCGTTTCTCCATCACGCGTCGAGGCCGCCCGGTGCACCGTGCCCGCGCCGACGCCGCTTGCAGTTACTTCGGCTTGGAACGCGCCGCCTGCCAGCGCGCCATGGTTTCTGGCGGCCAGACTTGCCGCGCGTCGTAGAATTCGGGAACGGCGGGGACCTCTTCCGGCAGCGTCACCCAAGGCAGCTTGCTCGACGTGTAGATGTGGATGTCGGGCGGCACCGCCGCCGGCTCGTCCAGCGTCCCCACCCGCATGAAGCACACGGTTTCGCCGGAGCCTGCATAGTGGCTCCACAGCGCGACCCGGCAATTGGGACAGCGCAGGATGATCTGCCCCTTGCCGGAAAGGCTCGGCGTGTCGACTCGCTCCGGCGCGCCTGACAGGAGCTCGACGCGATCGGCCTCCACCATGGCGTTGACGGCGAAGGCCGAGCCGGTTTCGCGTTGGCACCAGCTGCAATGGCAGCAATGGACGAAGAACGGGCGGCCTTTCATCCGGTAGCGCACCTGGCGGCAAGCGCAGCCGCCCTCGAATGTCTCCGTCATCGGATCACCACGCGGTGCACATACGGTTCACGCGGGTAGCGCGCCCGACTTCTTGGCCGTCCACTCGGCGATGTAATCCATCAGTCCGGGCGACAGACAGTCATAGGGTTCCAGCCCCGTTTTCTTCAGCCGGTTGCGGATGCCCTTCATCTTCGCCGGCTGCACGCCGGATTCGATGATCGAGGAGACGAAGGCGGCAAATCCGGGCGGTGCCCAGCCCGTTTCCTTGAAGCGCTCGGGATGGATGAAGGACAGCCCCTTGAACGGATGGTCGCGCTCGACAGGACCGTGCATGTGGACGCCGCAGGCGCGGCAGGCATGGCGCTGGATCAACGCCTTCTTGTCGACGACCTTGAGCTTCGACTTATTGGCGGTGACCTTGACGTTGTCGCTCGGCACGACGGCGACGACCGAGAACAGCGCGCCGGCCGGCTTCCAGCACTTGGTACAGCCGCAGGCATGGTTGTGCGCGACCTGCCCGGTGATCTCGACTTCGACCGGGTTGTTCACGCAAGCGCAGACCAGCGTTCCGCCCTTGAACCTGGCGCTCTTCTTCGGCAGCCCCTTGTCGATGCTCGGATGCAATTTCTCAGGCATGCTCTCCTCCTGTTGACGGTCCAATGTGGAGTCGTCGGCCTGGGGCCTCTGGCCCTCGGGATCGGCGGCTCTCCTCTCCCCGCAAAATCAGTAGACCACCACGCTCCTTATGCTCTTGCCCTCGCGCATGAGGTCGAAACCCTTGTTGATCTCTTCCAGCTTGAGCGTATGCGTGATCATCGGATCGATCTCGATCTTTCCCGCCATGTACCAGTCGACGATCTTCGGCACGTCGGTGCGGCCGCGGGCGCCACCAAAGGCCGTGCCCTTCCAGACCCGTCCGGTGACGAGTTGGAACGGACGCGTCGCGATTTCCTGTCCGGCACCGGCCACCCCGATGACGATCGACTGGCCCCAGCCGCGGTGGCAGCTTTCCAATGCCTGGCGCATCACCGTCACGTTGCCCGTGCAGTCGAAAGTATAATCTGCGCCGCCGATCTGGTCGGCCCCGCGCTTGGTCAGGTTGACGATCTCCTGCACGACATTGTCGACCTCCTTCGGGTTGACGAAGTGAGTCATGCCAAAGCGTTCGCCCCATTTCTTCTTGTCGTTGTTCACGTCAACGCCGATGATCCTGTCGGCGCCGGCAAGCTTCAATCCCTGGATCACGTTGAGCCCGATGCCGCCAAGCCCGAAGACTGCTGCCGTGGCCCCCTCCTCCACCTTGGCGGTGTTGATCACCGCGCCGATGCCGGTAGTGACGCCGCAGCCGATGTAGCAGATCTTGTCGAAAGGAGCGGCCGGGTCGACCTTGGCCAGCGCGATCTCCGGCAGCACGGTGAAGTTGGAGAAGGTTGAGCAGCCCATATAGTGATAGAGCTTCTCCTTGCCGATCGAGAAGCGGCTGGTGCCGTCGGGCATCACGCCCTGCCCCTGGGTGGCGCGGATCGCCGTGCACAAATTGGTCTTGCGCGACAGGCAGGACGGGCACTGGCGGCATTCCGGCGTATAGAGCGGGATAACGTGGTCGCCCTTCCTCACGCTTGTCACGCCCTTGCCGACATCGACCACCACGCCCGCGCCCTCATGCCCCAGGACGGCCGGGAAAAGTCCTTCCGGATCGGCGCCGGACAGTGTGAACTCGTCGGTGTGGCAAATGCCTGTCGCCTTGATCTCGACCAGCACCTCGCCCTCGCGCGGTCCCTCGAGATCGACCTCCATGATCTCGAGCGGTTTGCCCGCGGCGGTGGCAACGGCAGCGCGTGTCTTCATGGCGGCGGTCCCTCCCTGTTATCCGGCCCGCATATTCGGGCGGAATACAGGTTCATTGATTGCAGATCGAGGCGGCCCGATCAATAATTGCCCGTCGATTTGCCGGCCACCGGCCCGCGCGCCTCTCCGTCTGCTCCCTGGCGCGCACTTTTCCGTTGCCACGCTGCCTTGCGGCCCTGGCCATTGTCAAGGAACTGACCTCCGCGAGCGAGGTCGGGAAGACGGGCGGCCGAAGCTCGCTCATCTAGTTTATACGTGCGACCTCTCGGCCGCCCGTCCGGCGTTCTTGCCCCACCAGCGTAGACATTCGCGTCCCCTGGTCGGGGCCCGGGCCTGGGGGCTCATCGCCCAGCCGCGTACCGTAACGCCACCGGCCCGGCGCCGTCCCCTCCACGCTCATCCGGTTCATGACCCGTGTTCCCGCGAGGGCGATGCGGCCATTGTCGCGCGGCGCCGGGAGGGCGTGGACAAAAGGCGTGAAAAATATCGCAAGAAAAATCGAGAAGGCAATGCGATCAATGGTTTCGCGGCAATGGCCGGCGCCAATCCATTCATCATTCGCGGGACAAAATGCGCGGCCGGGAGGCAGTCGCTCGTCAGTCGCCGACGCTGCCGGTGGCGCGATGGTCGCCCCGCCGCCATTCTTCCGTTGCCGCCAAAATAACGGCTGGACATCGGGCTCCGGCTTAATTTGAATGCGGCATTCATTTGCCGACGTTTCCGCTGGGTCCCGCTTGAACGCAATAGCTCCCTTTGCCGAAGAACCGCGCGACGCCGGTCGTGGCGACGAGGCCGGCGCCGTGCGTTTCGACCGCGTGGAGAAAACCTATGACGGCGAGACGCTCGTCGTCCGCGATCTCGACCTGGATATCGCCGCCGGCGAATTCCTGACGCTGCTCGGGCCTTCCGGGTCGGGCAAGACCACTACCCTGATGATGCTGGCCGGCTTCGAGGTGCCGACGCGCGGCACGATCTCGGTCGGCGGGCGCGATATCACCCGCGTGCCGCCCCACAAACGCGGCATCGGCATGGTGT
>JBQCFA010000135.1:0-2167 GCA_051959695.1 Rhizobiaceae bacterium | reverse complement strand
TTCCGGTGCGGCAGCGGCGATGAAAGGTCTTCTTAACACTATCCGGTTCCGATGGACCCCGTCCGAAAAAGGCGTCATCACAACCATAACAAGGACAATAAGACCGGATATGTTTTCCCCTGCATCTTCCCGCGCCCTCTTCGGGCTGGCGGTGTCGTTCGTCGTGGCGGCGGTCGGAACGTCCTATGCAGCCGACATGGGCTTCGTCCTGCAAAACGAGCATACGCGCGCGGTCGCTATCGAACTCCACGGCAAGGAGACGGTCTGGCCTGGCCACGACAAGGTCTACCTGCTCGACCCTGGTGCGATCAAGGAAGTGACGATCTCCTGCACGCCGGGCGAGCGCATCTGCTACGGTGCCTGGATCAACGGCAACGACAGCATCAACTACGGTGTCGGACCCGACAACGACCGCACCTGCCACAATTGCTGCGCCATCTGCGTCGCCCATACGATGGAGACGTTCGATCTGACGCCTAAGGGCGTCACGCCGCCTCGCGCACCTGGTAATCCTTGATGGTGGCGAAGCGGATCGCCTTCCAGCGTTCCGCCTCGTAGTTCAAGCCGAACTCGTGCTGCGCCAGGAAAACCGGGTCGCCGTCCAGGTCGCGGGCGATGTCGGAACGGTGCGTCTCGACGAAGCGATCGAGCTCCGCCGCGCTATCGGCGGTGATCCACCGGCAGATCGAGAAACGCGCCATCTCGAAATCGACCGGCAGCGAATACTCGGCCGCCAGCCTTTCCCTGAGCACGTCGAGCTGCAGCGCCCCGACGACGCCGACGATGGCCGGCGAGCCGTCGTCTGGCGAGAACAGCTGCACGACGCCTTCCTCGGCCATCTGCTGCAGCGCCTCCTTCAGCTTCTTCGCCTTCATGGCGTCGCCGAGGCGCACGCGGCGCAGGATCTCCGGCGCGAAATTGGGCACGCCGCGGAAGAGCAGTTCCTCGCCTTCGGTCAGCGTGTCGCCGATCCGGAGCGTCCCGTGGTTGGGGATGCCGACCACGTCGCCGGCAAAAGCCTCGTCGGCGGTGACGCGGGTGCGCGCGAAGAAGAATTGCGGCGCCGAAAGCGACATCGGCTTGCCGGTGCGCACGAGCTTCGCCTTCATGCCGCGCTGCAGCCGTCCCGAGCAGACGCGCACGAAGGCGATGCGATCCCGGTGGTTGGGGTCCATGTTGGCCTGGATCTTGAAGACGAAGGCGCTCATGTTCGGCTCTGTCGCGTGGACGACCCGCGTGTCCGCTTCCTGGTCGCGCGGCGCCGGCGCGAACGCGCCCAGTGCCTCGATCAGATCGCGCACGCCGTAGTTCCTCAGCGCCGAACCGAAGAACACCGGCGTCAAATGCCCCTCGCGGAAGGAATCGAGATCGAACGGCCGGCAGGCCTCCCGCGCCAGCTCCAGCTCCTCGATGAAGGCCTCGCGCTCGTGCTCGGGCAGGAGCCCGGCGACGCGGTTGGAATCCGGCCCGTTGACCGGCGTGCGCTCGGTCTCGGCGTCGCCATGGCGCACCGCGTTCTGCGCCAGATGGTAGGTGCCGGCGAAGCTCTTGCCGCGCCCGATCGGCCAGGTCACCGGCGCGGTGTCGAGCGCCAGCTTCGCCTCGATCTCGTCGAGGATCTCGAACGGGTCGCGCGTCTCGCGGTCCATCTTGTTGACGAAGGTGACGATCGGGATGTCGCGCAGCCGGCACACCTCGAAGAGCTTCAGGGTGCGCGGCTCGATGCCCTTGGCCGCGTCGATCACCATGACGGCCGAATCGACCGCCGTCAGCGTCCTGTAGGTGTCGTCGGAGAAATCCTCGTGGCCGGGCGTGTCGAGCAGGTTGAAGACGTGGTCGCCATATTCGAAGGTCATCACCGAGGTGACCACCGATATGCCGCGCTCGCGCTCGATCTTCATCCAGTCGGAGCGCGTGTTCATGCGGTCCTTCTTCGCCTTGACCTCGCCGGCGAGCTGAATGGCGCCGCCGAAGAGCAAGAGCTTCTCGGTCAGCGTCGTCTTGCCGGCGTCGGGGTGCGAAATGATCGCGAAGGTGCGGCGGCGGGCCACCGCTTGTCTGATGTCGTCTGCCATGTTCCGGAAATCCGTGTCTCGCGCGGGCTTTTATCGGCGCATGGGCATATTGGCAACCGCCGCCGCGAATGCCATGAGGGTCGGCGAATCGA
>JBQCFA010000134.1:0-14581 GCA_051959695.1 Rhizobiaceae bacterium | reverse complement strand
CGATATCTGTGCGGGATCGAACGGATTGTGCGGCGCGACCCACGGCGCCAGCACGGCGGCGAGGATGAGGACAAGCGTGACAAGCGCCGCCAGTATCGTCAGCGGTGAACGGCAGAACGAATAAAAAAGGTCGCTGTCGATGAAGCGTCGCACGAGACCGGACGGCGCGTCGGCCGGCGTCTCGGCCATTTCCGTCAGTTCGCTCATGCCTTTGCTCCTCCGATCCGGATACGCGGATCGACCGCCACGTATAACATGTCGACGAGGAAGTTGATGAGCACGAAGAGGAAGGCGATCAAGAGCAGGTAGGCCGCCATGATCGGGATATCGACGTTCTGCACCGCCTGCAGGAAGAGCAGGCCCATGCCCGGCCATTGGAACACCGTCTCGGTGATGATCGAGAAGGCGATGATCGAGCCGAGTTGCAGGCCGGTGATGGTGATGACCGGAACCAGCGTATTCTTCAGCGCGTGGCCGAAATTGATGGCTCGCCGGGAAAGGCCTCTGGCGCGCGCGAACTTGATGTAGTCGGTCCGGAGCACCTCCAGCATCTCGCCGCGCACCAGGCGCATGATCAGCGTCATCTGGAAAAGCCCGAGCGTGATTGCCGGCAGGATGATCGATTCCAGGCCCGTCTTTGTAAGCAGGCCGGTAGTCCAGTATCCCTCTATCGTGACCACGTCGCCGCGCCCGAAGGAAGGCAGCCAGCCGAGATTGACCGAGAAGAAAAAGATGAGAAGGATGCCGATCAGGAATGTCGGCAGCGAGATGCCGGCAAGGCTGATCGACAGGAACAGCCGCGACAGCCAACTATGCGGATAGAGACCCGTATAGACTCCCATCGGCATTCCGATCACGAGCGCCAGGATGGCCGAGACGATGGAGAGTTCCAGTGTCGCCGGCAGGCGCTGGGCGATCAGCTTCGCCACCGGCTGCTTGATCTGGTACGAAATGCCGAAATCGAAATGCGCGGCCTTGTCGACGAAACGGGCAAACTGCACGTAGATCGGATCGTCCAGGCCCAGTTCCTTGCGCAGCAATGCGCGCTGCTCCGGAGGCGTGTCGACACCGACAAGCTGGCTCAACGGGTCGCCCACGAAACGGAACATCACGAAGGAAATCATCGCCACGACGAGCATGACGCCGATTGCCTGTAGCAGGCGCCGGATGGCGAATGCGAGCATTCGGATTACCTGGATTGCCCGCCCGAACCACTACGGTTCGGGCGGATTGCTGCGGGGTCGGCGACTACTTGATGCTGGCCCAGTAGAAGAGGACCTGGTCGTCCGGCCGCTGGGTGATCTCGACATTCTTGCGCTTGCCCCAGGCCAGCGACTGCTGATGGAGCGGAATGTGCGAGGTGTCGTCGAGCAGGATCCGGTAGGCCTGATGGATCATGTCGTCCCGCTTGGCCTTGTCGGTCTCGACGAGGATCTTCTTCGCCAACTCGTCGACCTTCGGATTGCAATAGCCACCCAGGTTGAACGGGCCACCCTTGCCGGTAGCGTCGCGGCAGGTCGCAAGGCTCGTGAAGACGTTCCAAGAATCGAAGGAACTGGGCGTCCAGCCGAGCATGGATATGTCGGTGTCGTAGCCGCCTGGCGCTAGGACCTTGGCGAAGAACTTGGCCTTCGGCACGGCGTTCAGGTTGACCTTCACGCCGATCTTGGCGAGCATCGAAACGACCGCCTGGCAGATCTGCTCGTCGTTGACGTAGCGATCGTTCGGGCAGTCCATGCCGACGGTGAAGCCGTCCGGATAGCCCGCGCTCGCCAACAGCTTCTTCGCCGCCTTCGGATCATAGGGCCAGCGCTTCAGGTCTGGAGCCGAATAGAGCTGCGGCGCGATCAGAAGCGGGACCGGCGTTGCAAGCCCGCGCATGACGCGCTTGTCGATCGCCTCGATGTCGATCGCCTGGTAGAACGCCTTGCGGACGTTCGGATCCTTGAACGGGTTCTTGCCCTTGACATTGGAGGTCGGCAATTCGTCGCGGATCTGGTTGAAATTCAAGAAGACGACGCGCAGTTCAGGACCGGTCAGCGCCTCGGTGTTCGGATCGTCGTTGACCCGCTTGATATCCTGCACCGGTACCGGCTCGATCAGGTCCACATCGCCCGACAGGAGCGCCGCGACGCGAGTCGAATCCGAGGCGATCGGCGTGAAGTCGACCTCGTCGAGATTGCTTTCGATCTTGCCCCAATAGTTGGGATTGCGCTTGAAGACCGTCTTCACACCGGGCTGGTGGCTGACAATCTCGAACGGACCGGTGCCGTTGGCCTGGTAGGCCGACGGTCCGGGATTGGTGTCCTTGGCCGAAACGACCTTCACCGCCCCGACCTTTTCGCACCATTCCTTGTCCATGATGTACCAGGTGTCCCATTCGGCGACGAGAATGGGATTCGGGCTCTTGAGGATGACGTCGACCGTGTAGTCGTCGACCTTCTTCCATTCCGAATCGGCCGGAATGCGCGTCTTCAGATCAGAGCCGTCGGCGCGCACGCGCTCGGCCGAGAAGATGACGTCGTCGGCAGTGAACGGATCGCCATTGGCGAACTTGACGCCCTTGCGCAGATGAAAGCGCCAATGCAGCGGATCGAGCGTCTCCCAGCTCTCGGCAAGGCTTGGAATCACCTTCAGGTTCTTGTCGCGCCTGGTCAGCGCCTCATAGACGTTGCCGAGCATGCCCAGCGTGAACGTCTCGTTGAGGGAGTAGGGATCGAGCGCATTCAGTGTGCCCTGAAAGGCGAAGCGCAGGGTCTTGCCCTGCGCCATCGCCGGCGACGACGCCAGCGTGCCGGTCACGGCCGTCATCCCGACCGACAGCGACAGCGCACACAACGCGCCGGCCACCGCACGGGGCAGTCTCTCCCAAAGTCGTTTCTCTTTTCTCATACTCGTGTTCCCTGTCTCACGTTTCAACTTGATATCGGCGCACGCGATCGCGGTCGCCGCACGGCAGCATCACTGCGCGTTCCTTGCCTCCCCGGCCGGCGGCATCGCATGGCCTGACCACTGGCGGCGCACCGAAGCGCGCCCCATGCCCTCCACGGGACTGCAGGTCTGATCGAAGCGAGGAGTCGGGGCGTCGATGGCCGGCATGTTCTTTCGCCCCCCAGTCGCGGTAGTGCTTGCCGCCGCATCGTCCGCTTTATTGAGAGGGCACGACCGTTCGCCGGGAAATCCCCCTGACTGGATCGTAGCCAACGTCATCCGGTTGTCAACGGCAACCCGTCCCCGGCGCGCGCATCTATCCGGCGGCCGGCGCGGCGCTGTAGATATCGTCGCTGACCTTCTCGAGCCAGTCGGCCTGCACGCCGTCCAATTCCTCCTGCAGCGCGAGGTGCACCATTCCGATCGCCGGATCGGCCCCGTGCCAGTGCTTTTCGCCCGGCGGTATCCACACGGTGTCGCCGGCGCGGATGGTCCGTAGCGGTCCACCCTCCGACTGCACGCGTCCGACGCCGGAGAGGACATGGAGCGTCTGCCCCAGCGGATGGGTATGCCATGCGGTGCGCGCGCCGGGCTCGAACGAGACGCGCGCCGCGCGGATGCGTGCCGGGACCGGCGCCTCGATGACCGGATCCACCCATACCGTTCCGGTAAACCATTCGGCCGGTCCACGGCGCGTCACATGCGTTCCCGCGGGAATGATGTTCATGGGTCGAATTCCTCCACAGATCGTTTCATGGCGCTCACGACGGGATTATAGGACCTAGAGAGGCTGCGACGAAACCATGGTTCGATCCCGTCTCCGCCGAGATCATGACAGCGCAAGAGCCATCGTGGAACATTCCCCCTGTCCGGGGGTTATCGCCAGGTTTTCGCCGCGCGGACAAGAACTTGCCGATGAATCATGAATCTCTCGACGAAGCTGAACTCTCCGCTGCGCAAGCCTCGCTGAGCTACGTCTCCGATGAGATGCCCGGGATCCGACGTCACAAATCCGGCAAGGGCTTCAGCTATGTCGAACCGAACGGAACACGCATCGTCGACCCGCGGAAACTGGAGCGCATCCGTGCCCTGGCAATCCCGCCCGCCTATACGGACGTGTGGATTTCGCCCAAGGCCAACGGCCATATCCAGGCGACAGGCCGCGACGCCAGGGGTCGCAAACAATACCGCTACCATCCGCGCTGGACGGCGATACGCGACGAAGCGAAATTCGAGCGGCTTGCACAATTCGGCCGCGCGCTTCCCGCCATCCGGGCGCGTGTGGATTCGGACCTAAGAAAGCGCGGACTGCCGAAGGACCGTGTCCTCGCCTCCCTTATCTGGCTGCTCGAGAACACCATGATCCGCGTCGGCAATCATACCTATGCCAAGGAAAACCGCAGTTTCGGCCTTACGACCCTGCGCAGCCGGCATCTTTCCGTCAGTGGTTCGCGAATCCGATTCAAGTTCACCGGCAAGTCCGGCAAGGAGTGGAACGTCCAGCTGGTGGACCGCCGCATCGTGCGAACCATCCGCAGCATGCAGGAGCTGCCGGGCCAGCACCTCTTCCAGTACGAGGACGACGAGGGAACGCGACATCAGATACATTCTGAGGACGTCAACGAATATCTCCGCGAAACGAGCGGCACGGATTTCACCTCGAAGACTTTCCGCACCTGGAACGGCACGATCGCGGCCCTGGCCGTCCTCTCCGGGACGGAGCGGCCGGACAGCCAGGCCGGCGCGCGCCGCGTCCTCAACACGGCGATAGACGATGTTGCCCGCCTCCTCGGCAACACCAGGGCCGTATGCCGGAAGAATTATATCCACCCGCGCGTCATCGCATCCTGGGAAGCGGGAACGCTCGCCAACGAAATCGCGCGGGCCAGGCGTTCGAGGCGAAAGAGCCCACCGGATCTGGACGAGGCCGAGATCGTCGCCCTGAACTGGCTGGAGATGCCGGCGGCGAAATAGCAGCGCCGCGACGTTGCCGCCGGTTGGCGAACCCGCTAAGCGGGAGGCATGCCGGATACCCTCACCCGCTTTTTCTTTGACAGGCCCGTGCTCGACGTGGCGCGCGACCTGATCGGTGCGCGCCTCTTCTTCGCGGGTGTCGGTGGTATCATCGTCGAAGTCGAAGCCTATGATCGTGACGATCCGGCATCGCATGCCTTCCGCGGCGAGACTCCGCGCAACCATGTCATGTTCGGCGCCCCCGGCCATGCCTATGTCTACCGCTCCTACGGCATCCATTGGTGCGTGAACCTTGTCTGCCGCCCCGGAAGCGCCGTTCTCCTGCGCGCCATCGAACCGACCGAGGGGCTCGACGTGATGCGCCGGCGCCGCGGCGTCGAGGATGTCCGCGCGCTCTGCAGCGGACCGGGAAAGCTCTGCCAGGCGCTCGGGATCGATAGGTCACATGACGGGCTGCCCCTCGACAGGCCGCCTTTCGCCCTGTGGCCGCGCAAAGGAAACGGAGCCCTGAGCATTGGCAGACGGATCGGCATCACCAAGGGCGTCGAGACGCCCTGGCGCTTCGGTCTCGAAGGATCGCGCTTCCTGAGCAAGCCTTTCCGTGACGGCGCCGACCCGAAGACGCTATCGGTTCCCGCTGCCGGCAGCCGGGCAATGTGACCCTCCTGCAACAAAAAGTTCATTTGCAATCAATGGGGAAGATAGCGTTTTGTTTTTGCCGGACTGACATCTTATGGTGGCGTGCCGGTGCCTGGGGGGCACACGCCGGTAGGTTGAGCCAGTACGCGTTGAGGAAAAGGCTTGGGGAGATCAGCTTCGAAGCGCCGACGCCAGGCACTTCTGCTCGCCCTTGCCCTGGCGGCGGCGTGGACGCCCGCGCATGCGTTCAAGCTGTTCGGCATGAAGTTCTTCGAGCGGCCCAACCAGGAATCGAAGAACGAGGATACCGTCGGCGAACCGGTCCACTATTCCGTGGACTTCGATGTCTCGGAGGCGACTGGGCTCGACGGCAAGTCCGATACCAAGGACCTTAAGAAGATCCTGGAAGCCGCCTCCGGCCTGTGGAAGGACAAGGACAAGCCGGCCTCCGGCGTGTCCGGCTTCCTCGCCAAGGCGCGCAGCGACTACCGGCGGCTGCTCGACACGCTTTACGGCGAGGGCCGCTATGGCGGCACCATCAGCATCCGCGCCGACGGCAAGGAAGTCGCCGGTCTCCCGCCTGACGCGGAATTGTCACAGCCGCTCAAGGTCGACATATCGATCGACCCTGGCCCGGCCTTCGTCTTTGGCAGGACGGAGATCGTCAACGAGGCGCCTCCGACAACCAATCGCAAGGACAGGGTTCCCCTGCCGCAGGACCAGGGCTTCCTGCCCGGCAAGCTCGCCCGCTCGGGCACGATACTGAAGGCCGACCGGCTGGCGACCGAGGCCTGGCGCCAGCAGGGCTATCCGAAGGCCGAGGTCGCCACCCGCCGCGTCGTCGCCGCCCACCGCACCAGCACCGTCGATGCGACGATAGAAGTCGAGCCCGGCCGCAAGGCCTATTACGGCCCGGTGGCGGTCCAGGGTACGAAGCGCATGGACCCGGCCTTCGTCGCCTGGATGGCCGGCTTGCCGCAGGGCCAGGAATTCGACCCCGACGACATCGACCGCGCCAACAAGCGCCTGATGCGGCTCGGCGTTTTCCGCTCGGCCCGGATCGAGGAGGCGGCCGCGATAGACCCCGATGGCCTCCTGCCGATGAGCCTCATCGTGCAGGAACGGCCGTTGCACCGGTTCGGCATTGGCGCCGACTATTCGACGTTGGACGGGGCTGGCTTCCAAACCTACTGGCTCCACCGCAACCTGTTCGGCCATGCGGAGAGCCTGCGGCTGGAAGCCAAGGTGGCGGGCTTCGGCAATACGGCGGATCCGGCCGACTTCACCTACCGCGCCGGCGTCACCTTCACGCGGCCGGGCGTGTTCACGCCGGACACGGATTTCGTCTCCTCGGTGATCGGCGATCGCGAAGTGCTCGACATCTATACCCGCACCTCCATCACCGGACTGGTCGGCTTCAACCGCATCTTCTCCGACGAATTGTCCGGCAAGCTGTTCCTCACCGGCGGGCCGTCGCGCTTCGACGACGACTTTGGCACCCGCGACTTCCTCGACGTCGGCGTCCTGGGCGGCCTCACCTACGATGCCCGCGACAACAAGGTCGATCCGACCACCGGCTACTATCTCGACGGCACCATCCAGCCCTTCTACGAATTCAACTACGGTAATCCCGCCGTCCGCATGGTCGCCGAAGGCCGCGCCTATTATGGCTTGGGTCAGGACAATCGCGTCGTCCTCGCCGGTCGGCTGAAGGTCGGCTCGATCGTCGGCCCACCGATCGCCGAGACAGCGCCCGACAAGCTGTTCCTCGCCGGCGGCGGCGGTTCGGTACGCGGCTACGCCTATCGCAACATCGGCGTCACCCTGCCGGGCGGCGTCGTTGCGGGCGGCCGCTCGCTCATCGAGGCCTCGGCGGAGGCGCGCACGCACATCACCGAGACGATCGGGGTCGTCGGCTTTGTCGATGCCGGCTATGTCGGCGCCAATTCCTTCCCCGATTTTTCCGAGAAGTTCCGTGTCGGCGTCGGCGCCGGGGTGCGCTACTTTACCGGCCTGGGACCGCTGCGCGCGGACGTGGCCTTCCCGCTTGATCGCCGGCCCGGCGATCCGACGGTGGCATTCTACATCGGTCTGGGACAAGCGTTTTGAGACGGTTGCTCGTTGCCTTAGCCCTGATCCTCTATGCCTTTCCGGCCCTCGCGCAGGACAAGGCTGAAGAGGAGAAGTCCTATTTCCTGCAATATGTGGAGCAGAAGCTTTCCACCCCGAACCGCAAGATCAGCATCTCCGGCATCAGCGGCGTCCTTTCCTCCAGCGCAACGATCGCGCAGATCACGATCGCCGACAAGCAAGGCGTCTGGCTGAAAATCGTCAACGCCTCGATCGACTGGAACCGCTCAGCGCTCCTGCTTGGCCGCCTCAGCGTCAACAAGCTTGCCGCCGACGAGATCGACATGCTGCGCAAGCCGCTGCCAGAGAAAGGCGTGCCCTCCCCCGAATCGAGCGGTTTCCAGCTCCCGCAATTGCCCGTTTCGGTCAAGCTCGACCAGCTGAGCGTCGCCAGGATCAAGTTCGGGCAGGACGTATTCGGTCTCGGTTCGGAATTGAAGCTCTCCGGGCGCCTCGAACTGGTCGACGGCTCTCTCGACACGGCGCTCGACATCGTCCGGCTCGACGGTCCGGGTGGTGAATTCAAGCTTGCCGCCAAATACGCCAACGAGACCAAGAAGCTCGACCTTGACCTGTCGCTGTCCGAGCCGGCCAATGGTGTCATCGCCAATCTCCTGAACATCGAGGGCAAGCCGCCGGTCGATATGACGCTCAAGGGCTCGGGCCCGCTCGACAAGCTCGATCTGGCGCTGACGCTCGATGCCGACAAGCAGCGTGTCCTCACCGGCACCACGAACATACGGCGCCGCGACGACGGCTATGGTTTTTCCGCCAAGGTCGGCGGTCCGATCGCCAGGCTTGTGCCGCCGCAATTCCGCGACTTCTTCGGCGCCGATACCAATCTCACGGCCGCGGGCCTTGTCAAGGACGCCGGCGGCGTCAGCCTCGACAAGCTCGATCTGGCCAGCAACGCGCTCAAGCTCGACGGCAGCCTCGACACGAGTTCGGACGGCTTCCTGCGCCGCCTGAAGCTCGACGCGTCGATCGCCGATCCGACGGGCAAGACCGTGCTACTGCCGGTGCCGGGAGGCAATACAACCGTCGAAAGCGCCAAACTCGGCCTGGACTTCGGCAATGCACCGGACGACAAGTGGACCGGTTCGCTCGACATCGACGGGCTGACCACTCCGACCTTCGCCGCCGCGAAGGTCGCGCTCGACATGGGCGGCCTCGCCGAGAACATGGACCAGCCGGCCTCTCGTCACATCAGCTTCTCGACGAAAGGGAAGGCCTCCGGCATCACCTCCAAGCGGCCGGACGTCGCCAAGGCGCTCGGCGAGGAAATCGATCTCGACGTGGAGGGCGACTGGCGCGCCGGGAAGCCCGTCAAGCTCGCCAAGGCTCTCCTGTCGGGCAATGGTCTCAGCCTGTCCATCGCCGGTGATATCGCCGAATACATCTTCAACGGCACGATCGACGTCGATGCGTCGAGCATCGCGCCCTTCTCTGGGCTGGCCGACCGCCAGCTCTCCGGCGCCATGAAGCTCGGCGCCAAGGGACAATTGAAGCCGCTCTCCGGCGGTTTCGACATGGTGCTCGACGGCAAGGCGACCGACCTGACCATAGACAGCAAATCCGTCGACAGCCTGCTCGGCGGCGTCACCTCGATCACGGTCCGCGTAGCCCGCGACGAGACCGGCCTGACCGCCGACAAGCTCAGGGTGGAGAATCAGCAACTGGCGCTGACGGCCGACGGCAAGTTCGCCACCGGGCAAGCGGATTTCGGCTTCGATTTCACCCTTGCCAACCTCGCCCTCGCCTCGAAGCAGGCCAGCGGCAAGCTCACCGCGTCGGGCCGTGCCAAGGGCGACAACGGCCGCATCGCGCTTGCCTTCAAGGCTGAGGTGCCGACGGGTACGCTGGCGGACAAGAAGCTCTCGGACGGTATCGTCAATTTTGACGGCATCCTTCAGGACGGCAACGTGTCCGGCAGGCTCGATGGCAACGCCAGGCTGGACGACGCTCCTGTCTCGCTCGCCTCGGACATCGCCCTAACCAATGGCGCCAAGCAGCTGACAGGACTGATTTTCAACGCCGGCGCGACACGCCTGTCGGGGGACCTGACGCAGTCGGCCGCCGGCCTGCTCGACGGCAAGCTGTCTCTCACCTCGACCGACATCTCGACAGCCGCCGCGCTGTTTCTGCAACAGGCGAGCGGCGCCGCGCGCGCCGACATCGCGCTGTCCAATGCCGAAGGCAAGCAAGCCGCGGATATTTCCGCCAAGCTCGACGGCGTCACCATTGGCGACAACCATGTCGGCCAGGCGCAAGTAAAGGCTGCTGTGGCCGACCTCTTCGGCGTCCCGGCGGTGGATGGCACGGTCAAGGCCAGCGACCTGACCGTCGCGAAGATCGACGTGGCGACGCTCGACGCCAGGGCGAACCGCAACGGCGACGCCACGAGCTTTTCGGCGACCGCGACGCTGAAGAACAAGACAGACGCGGCGATAGCCGGCTCGCTTGCGCCCGAAAATGGCGGCTATCGCCTGAAGCTTGCGAAAACGGATCTGAAGCAGGGCGGGCTCTCGGTCAGCCTCGCCGAACCGGCGAGCATTCTCGTTCAGGGACAAAACCTCGCCATAGACAGCCTTTCCCTTGATGCCGGCGGCGGCCGCATCGATGCGAAGGGGAAGATCGCCGACACGCTTGACCTTGCCGTTACCATCCAGGCGCTGCCACTCGCCATCGCCAATGCGGTACGCCCCGATCTCGGCGCCGGCGGCACGATCGATGGCAATGCGAACATTTCCGGCGACCGCGCCAGTCCGGACATCGAATTCTCGCTGCGGGGCAAGGACCTCACGGCTTCCGCCCTGAAGCAGGCCGGCCTGTCGACCGTCTCCGTCGACGCCAAGGGCAATTCGAGCGGGAAGGCCCTCCAGCTGGATGCGAACGTCACCAGCCCCGAGGGGCTGCGCGCCGCCGCCAAAGGCACCGTGCCGCTCGACGACCAAGGCAGGATCGCCATGAACGTCGATCTCAACGCCTTTCCGCTTGCCGCGCTGAACGGGGTGGCAAAAGGCCAGAACCTGAGCGGGGAGCTTTCCGGCTCGGCGAAAATCGGCGGCACGCTTGCCGATCCGACCGCCGACTTCACCATCGACGGCAATCGCGTCTCCGCCGCGCCGCTTCAGAACGCCGGCGTCACCTCCCTCGAGGTCAAGGCGGCCGGCCGCTACGAGGGCAAGGCGGTGACGCTGCGCTCCGCCAGTGCGAACTCGCCGCAAGGCCTCTCGGTCACGGCAAGCGGCCGCGTGCCGCTGTCCGGCTCCGGCCTCGGCGTGACCATTGCCGGCAAGGCGCCGCTGTCGCTGGCGAACCGGCTGCTCGCCGATCGCGGTGCGCAGGCTTCCGGCACGCTCGTGCTCGACGCCAAGGTCTCCGGCAGCATCCGCAAACCGCTCGTCAACGGCAGTTTCTCGACGTCGGGCGCGCAGTTCATCGATCCGGAGACGAATATCCGCCTCGGCGACATCGCGGTGAACGGGTCGATCGCCGGCGAAATGGTGACGCTGCGCTCGGTGACGGCCTCGCTGGGCAAGGGCGGCAGGATGAATGTCACCGGAACGATCTCGACCAACGCGGCGGCGGACTTCCCGGCCGATATCAGGATCGTCCTCGACAATGCGCGCTACGCCGACGGCAACATGGTGGTGGCGCGGCTGAACGGCAACGTCTCCGTCACCGGCCCGCTCGCCCGCGATCCGCTTGTCTCGGGCAATATCGAGGTGCAGCGCGCCGAGATCACCGTGCCCGACACGCTCGGTGGCGGCGCGGCCGGGATCGACGTCAAGCATCTCAATCCGCCGCCGAAGGTGGCCGCGACGCTTGCCCGCGCGCATGCCAATGATGGCACGCCGGTGCCGACGGCACGGCCGAGCGTGGCGCGGCTCGATCTTACGGTGCATGCGCCGGCACGCATTTTCGTGCGCGGCCGCGGGCTGGACGTCGAGCTCGGCGGCCGCGTCAAGCTGGCCGGTCCGATCACCGACATCCGGCCGGTCGGCGGCTTCCGGCTCATCCGCGGGCGCCTCTCCATAATCGGCCAGCGCATCGTCTTCACCGAGGGCGAGGTGACCCTGGTCGGCGACCTCGACCCGATGGTCAATCTCGTCGCCACTTCCGAGGGCAGCGACATCACGGTCTTCGTGACGGTGACCGGCCGCGCCTCCGATCCGAAGATCGTCTTCTCCTCGCAGCCGCAATTGCCGCAGGACGAAGTGCTGGCGCGGCTGATCTTCAACCGCTCCGTCAACGACCTTTCCGCCTTCCAGATCGCCCAGCTTGCCGCGGCGGTCGCCGAGCTGGCCGGCGGCTCGAACACTTCGCTTCTCGGCAATCTGCGCAAGGCGACGGGGCTTGATGACCTCGACGTGGTCACCGACAGCAAGGGGCAGACGGCGGTGCGCGCCGGCCGTTACATTCAGGACAATATCTATCTCGGCGTCGAGGCCGGCGCGGAGGGCGACACCAAGGGCACGGTGAACCTCGACGTGACCAAGCACCTGAAGGCCAAAGGCGCGCTCGGCACCACCGATTCCAGCCTCGGCCTGTTCTACGAAAAGGACTATTGAGCGACAGCCCCTTTGCATAACGGCAGTTTGCCGGTCGCAGGGGGAAACCTATGGCTTGAGCAGGGACTGGATCCGTTCGGCGTCCTCGGGTGTAGCCGGGTTATAGACGACCATGTTGAGGTCGGTGCGGCCGTCGACCGAAAAGACCGAATACTCGAAGGCGAGCGGGCCGATCACCGCGTGGCGTATGTGCTTGACGACTTCGCCGGGAGGGCCCTGGACATGATCCTCCGGCCACATCCTCCTGAAATCGGGGCTGAGCCGGCAAAGCTCCTCGACCAGGGGCTCCACCTCCGCCACGGCGCCGGCGCGCGCCGCATCCGCCCGGAACGAACCCAGCGCGAAGCGCGCCACGCTTTCCCAGTCATGTTGCGAGGCGCGGGCACGTGGATCGAGGAAAATGTAGCGCAGAAGGTTGCGTTCTTCCGGCGCGAGCGAGCCATAGTCGATCATCATCACGGTGGCCGCCCGGTTCCAGGCCACGACGTCCCACAGCGCCGTCCTGATCACCGCCGGGCTGGGGTTCAGCGCGTCGAGAACACGCTGCAGCCGCGGTGTGACGGCGTCGTTCTTCCGGTAGCGTACTTCCGGGGAACGGCCGAGGCCGAGCAGGAAAACATGCTCGCGCTCGGCCTCCGTCAGCATCAGCGCCCGGGCGACGCGGTCGAGCACATGCGCCGACGGCGCCCCGCCGCGCCCCTGCTCAAGCCACGTGTACCAGGTCGGGCTTATGTTGGCGCGTTGCGCGACTTCCTCGCGGCGCAGGCCGGGCGTACGCCGCCGACCCGCCGAAAAGCCGAGCGCGACCGGATCAAGCTTGGCGCGGCGCCCGCGAAGATAGGCCCCCAGCTGGTTTTCCTGGCCACCGCCGTCGCTCATCCTGTTAGCCACTATACTAGGATAAAGTCACTACTTTACCAGCATAGCGTAAGCGCACAGATTTGTCCCGATCAAAATCGGAGATACTGCTTATGCGTGTTTTTGTAACCGGCGCGACCGGAAACATCGGCTCGGCCGTCGTCGAAGAATTGGTCGGCGCCGGCCATCAGGTTCTCGGGCTGTGCCGCTCGGAAGCAAAGGCGGCGGCGCTTGCCGCAGCCGGCGCCGAGGTCTTTCTTGGCTCGATGACGGACCCGGACCGTCTCGCGGAAGGTGCTTCCCGCTCGGACGGCGTCATCCACCTTGCCTTCAATCATGACTTCTCGAGATTCTTCCAGAACTGTGAAGACGATCGCCGCGTGATAGAGGCGCTCGGCGCACCCCTCGTCGGCTCGGCCCGACCGCTTGTCGTCACCTCCGGCACGCCCATTGCCAACACGGTGCCGGGCGAGCCGGCGCGCGAGGACAATCCGATCGTCAGCTCGGATCGTCACCCGCGTGCGGCCTCGGAAGAGGCCGCGGCCAAGGTCGCGGCGCAGGGGGTCAACGTCTCGATCGTGCGGCTGCCGCAGGTTCATGACCCCGTCAGCCAAGGCCTGATCACCCCGGCGATCGCGATTTACCGTGAAAAGGGCGTATGCGCCTATGTCGGCGATGGCCTCAACCGCTGGCCGGCCGCCTATCGGCTTGACGTCGCCAGGCTCTACAGGCTGGCGATAGAAAGGGCTGAGCCGAACGCGAAATATCACGCCGTCGCGGAAGAAGGCGTGCCGATGCGCGAGATAGCGGAAGCCGTCGGTCGGCGTCTCGGCCTGCCTGCCCGGTCGATTTCGAAAGAGGAAGCGCAGGCCTTCTTCGGCTGGCTGAACCTGTTCGCCGGGCATGACATGCCCGCTTCCAGCGCCCAGACCCGCGCCAAGCTCGGATGGGAACCCATGGGCCCAAGCCTGCTCGAAGACCTCGGCCAACTGGCGATCGCCGCGTAGGCCTGCACGGCCAGGGGCCTGGCTCTAGAGCCTTTCAGGGCTGGCTGGAAGGCTCTAACCCTCGCCCATTACCGAGACGATCGATGCGGCAAGCGTGTCGAGTCGATCTTCCGGCAAGCCGGCTACGTTGATACGGCTGTCGCCGACCATGTAGACGCCATGCTCGGCGCGCAGCCTTTCGACCTGCTCGGCGGTCAGTCCGAGCCGCGAGAACATGCCGCGATGACGCGCGATGAAATCGAAACGATCGCTGTTCGACTGGCGCCGGAGCGCATCGGCGAAGCCTTCGCGCAGCCGCACCATGCGCTGCCGCATCGATTCCAGCTCGCTCCTCCAGCTTTCCGTGAGCTTGTCGTCATCGAGGATGATGCGGATGGCCGCCGCCGCATGGTCCGGCGGCATCGAATACATGCCGCGCGCCACCGATTGGATCTGGCTGTAGGCGATGTCGGCTTCCGCCGAGTTCTT
>JBQCFA010000133.1:0-4256 GCA_051959695.1 Rhizobiaceae bacterium | reverse complement strand
TTCGCCTCGGTCGCGCCCGTTTCGTGGTCCCAGGCCCGCTGCAGCCTGTTTTCGTGTCGGCTTGCTCCCATCGGCCTTTCACATCCGGCTTGCGTCGTGATATGTGTTATGTGTTATAACAAACACTATGATCGATGAATGCGCAAGCCCTACGCTGACGTCGGTCGCAAGCTTCCGGAGCTGGAGATGCGGCTAAAAGCGGAAATCGGTTCGGACCCCGAGGCGATGGCTGTCGAGCCTGCGCCAGCCCTCAGGCTGGCGAAGGTGAGCCGGGTAGATTCGTTGGGCGACCAGGCGGTTTCCAGCTTGCGCGGAGCCTTGCGACGTGGAGCGCTGTCACCGGGCCAGCGCCTGACGGTGCGTGAGATTGCCGATACGCTCGACATCAGCCTGACCCCGGCGCGCGAGGCGCTCAATCGTCTGCTTGCCGAAGGCGTTCTCGATCAGACGCAGGATCGGGTAGCGGTCGTTCCGCGCCTCACCAAGACGAGCTACGGCGAGATATGCGCCATCCGCTTCCATCTGGAAGGCACAGCCGCCCGCGAAGGATGCGCGCGGCTTTCGAAGACCGATCTCGAGCAGTTGAGGGGGCTGTATGAACGGCATGCCGTGGCCTACCGCTCACGCGACGCCAGGACCTCTCTTCGCCTCAACGAGGAGTTCCATTTCACCATTTATCGTGCCTGCGCCATGCCGATCCTGTTGCAGATCCTGGAAACGATGTGGCTGAAGGTCGGGCCGTCGATGAATCTCCTCTTTACCGCTTCCTACGATTCCGACTGGACCGGCGGCTCGCACCATCGCGCCATGCTGGAAGCCATCGCCGCGGGTGATCCGATGGCGCTCGAGCGGGCCGTCCGGCAGGATCTTGTCGACGGGCAGGCTCGGCTGATGCCGCATCTTCCGGATTGATCGAGTGACAGAGGAACTGACTGGATGACGCATTTCGAAGAGGCCGGCCGTCCCCGTGACGAGGTGATGAGCGAACTCGTTCGCATGCGCGATGGCGACATCGACTGGCGTGGCGGGCGAACATCCGCCTATGTGTTCAGTGCTGGCGAGGAGATACGGTCGCTCGGGAAGGAAGCCTACAACGAATACTTCACCGAGAACGCGCTCGGCGCCCGCCGCGCCTTCCCCAGCGTGCGGCGCATGGAAAGTGAAGTCGTCGGCATGGGCCTCGATCTGTTCCATGCGCCCGACGGCGCCGCCGGTAACATGACGACCGGCGGCACCGAAAGCATCATCATGGCGGTGAAGACCTGCCGCGACTGGACAAGGCGCCGCCGGGGCGCCGATTTCCGGGGTACAATCGTACTGCCTGATTCGGCCCATCCGGCCTTCGAGAAGGCCGCCGCCCTGATGGATCTGGCGATCAGGCGGGTGCCGCTTGGAGCGGGATTTCTCGCCGACCCGGCTGCAATGGAGAGGGCGATCGACGAGAACACGATGTTGGTCGTCGGCTCCGCCCCCTGCTTTCCCTTCGGCGTGATCGACCCGATCTCCGCTCTCTCCGGGATCGCCGTGAGGCATGACGTCTGGCTGCATGTCGACGCCTGTGTCGGCGGCTGGATCGCGCCCTTCGTCGCCGATATCGGCCGGCCGATCCCGGCCTTCGACTTCGCGCTGGAAGGGGTGAAGTCGATCTCGGCGGACCTGCACAAATTCGGCTTCTGCCCGAAGCCGGCTTCCACGATCTTCTACCGATCGGCCGAATTGCAGGCAGCTCAGGAATTCGTCTTCGATTCCTGGCCGAGCGGCCGTTTCGCCACGCAGACTCTGGTCGGAACGCGGCCGGCCGGCGCCGTCGCCGCGGCCTGGGCGGTGCTGCGCCATCTCGGCCGCGACGGCTATCGCGATATCGCCCGGCGGGTGATGGCCGTGCGGGACGCCTATGTCGATGGACTTCGCGCCATACCGGGGATGCAGATCCGCG
Source organism: Rhizobiaceae bacterium (assembly GCA_051959695.1). Taxonomy (GTDB): domain Bacteria; phylum Pseudomonadota; class Alphaproteobacteria; order Rhizobiales; family Rhizobiaceae; genus Mesorhizobium_L. The sequence continues at coordinate 2,320 of JBQCFA010000133.1, read as the reverse complement.
GCGAGCCGGCGCTTGCCAATATCGCCTTCGGCTGCGACGACGTCGACATGGGCAAGGTCGCGACGCTGATGGCCGAGCGCGGCTGGCTGCCCGGCCAGTTGAATGCGCCGCGCAGCCTTCATCTCATGTTGTCGCTGCATCACGGCCCGGCGCGGGAGGCCTATATCCGGGATGTGGCCGAATGCGTCGCGCTGGTCCGGGGTGACGGGACCGAGACGAAGGCGAGCAGCGCCAATTATTCATAGCCGCCGGATTGGGTGGCGGGCGCGGGAAACTACTGCGGTACGCCGCCGAGGTTGGAAAGCAGCTCCGCCACGTTTCCGGCCGAGTATTTCTTCAGGAGCCGCGCCCTGTAGGCCTCCACGGTGCGTGGTGAGATGGAGAGCGTGCGGGCGATCTCCTTCGACGTGCGGCCTTCGCCCAGGTGCATGACGAATTGCCGTTCCCGCGTTGACAACGCATATACGGGCCGCGAATCCGACAGATCCGCGAAGCTCCACACCGCATGGCGCAGCGGATCATCCTCTCGCGTCAGCGAATGGCCGCGTACCCGGCACCAGAACAACGAACCGTCCTTGCGTGCCATGATACGCTCGTCCGTATAGCGATTGGCCTTCTTCAGCGGTTCGACCCCGACATTGCGGATGCGCAGAAATTCCTCAAAAGAAGGGTATAGAATGGCGAAGGATTGCTCGAGGAGCTGATCGACCTCGTAGCCGAACATCGATGCGAAGGCCGGGTTGCAGGCCTTGATGATACGGCTCTCGGTCATGACGATGCCGACGGGGGCATGTCTGAACGCCAGTTCGTTGAGCGGGTTGGTCCGCGGTGTCATGCGCAGTTCGGCGATATTGCGGGGGCTTCGGCCACATGGATAATAGAAGCCGGCACGCGCTGCACCAAGAGAAAACAGGTGGCGGGCGGGCCAGGCCCTTCGCGGCCGTTGTCGATCGCCGGAAGGAATGCCGGGATGAACATCGCTGAATGGCTGGTCAGGACCGCCGCGCCCACCCCGTCCGGACCGGCGTTGCTGGTGGGCGAAACCGTCGAGGCCGACTATCGCGGTTTCGCCTGCCGCGCGGCTTCGGTCGGCGCCGTGCTCACGGACGAATACGCGATCCGGCCAGGCGATCGCGTAGCCATCCTCGCCACGAACAGCGTCGACTATCTGGCGGCCTTCTACGGCATCTGGTTCGCCGGCGCCGCCGTCGTGCCGATCAACGCCAAGCTGCATCCGAAAGAGGCGGCCTGGATCATGGAGAATTCTGAAGCCTCGGTCGTCTTCGCCAGCCCGGCCCTCGGCGAGGCCGTCGCCGCCCATGTGTCTTCTCGTATCCGCGCCGTGGTGGAGTTTGGCGGCAAGGCCTGGCGCCGCATGCTGGCCGCCGATCCGCTTTCCCGACCCGTGCCGCGCGGCCGCGATGATCTCGCCTGGCTCTTCTACACTTCCGGCACCACCGGCAAGCCGAAGGGCGTGATGATCACCAACGGCAACATCCACGCCATGGCGTTCACCTATTTCACGGACGTGGACGTGGTCGACCCGACGGATGCGGCACTTTACGCAGCGCCGTTGTCGCACGGCGCCGGCCTCTACAACGACCAGCACGTGCTAAAGGGCGCGCGCCACGTCGTGCCGGAATCAGGCGGCTTCGAGCCGGAAGAGATTTTCTCCAATGCGCGGGCGCTGGAGCGCGTCCACATGTTCGCTGCGCCGACCATGGTGCGGAGGCTGGTCGACCACGCGAGGACGGCCGGCTCGACGGGCGACGGGATACGCACCATCGTTTATGGCGGCGGCCCGATGTACCTTGCCGACATCGTCGAGGCCGTCGATGTGATGGGGCCGCGCTTCTGCCAGATCTACGGCCAGGGTGAATCGCCGATGGCGATCACGGCGCTGCCGCGCTGTCTCGTCGCCGACCGTGCCGACCCGCGCTGGCGCGAGCGGCTGGCGAGCGTCGGGCGGGCGCAATCCTGCGTCGAGCTGCGCGTCGCCGATTCGGAGGGCAGGCCGCTGCCCATCGGCGAGCCCGGCGAGGTACTGGTGCGCGGCGCCCCCGTCATGGCCGGATACTGGCGCAACGAAGAGGCAAGCGCCGCTACGCTGCGTGACGGATGGCTCTGGACCGGCGACGTCGGCGTCGTCGACGCGGAAGGTTTCCTGACGCTCAAGGACCGCTCAAAGGACGTGATCATCTCGGGCGGGGCCAACATCTATCCCCGCGAGGTCGAGGAAGCGCTGTTGTCGCATCCGGCGGTGCGCGAAGCGAGCGTCGTCGGCCGCGCTGATGAGGAATGGGGCGAGACCGTCGTCGCC
>JBQCFA010000132.1:0-2452 GCA_051959695.1 Rhizobiaceae bacterium | reverse complement strand
TGTTTCACTGCTCCCCGCCTGTCTCGCCGACCCTGCCGCCGCGATCTGTTGCAGCGGCCCGGCCTGCGATCCCGGCGGGGTCTGTGTGCCTCTGTCCGGCACGCAGGGGTCCTAGTGCCCCCAGGGAAAACCTTTCGGCAGGACCTCCCCGGACGATCCGCCACGTTAGCGGCCCATCGGAGGCGCCGGTTCCTCCCCACGCAATCACCGTCATGATCGGTGTTCCCGGTGGAAGGAACTGCCGGGGATTATGGATGAACGGCAGGAGGCGTGGAGAAACGGGCGCGAAGAAAATTGCGAAATAGCGGAGATCGGCGGCTCTTGCGAGATTCAGGGTGCCAATCTATCCACGCTGGCACTTCGTCCAACACCCCTCATCCGTCGCCTTTTTCCCGAACGTGCAAGCACGTTCGGGGGCGACACCTTCTCCCACAAGGGGAGAAGGGGGAGTACTGCATGGCCGCTCCACGACGCAGATGTTGGAGACTGGGGGGAGCATCGGTGCCGGTTTCCCCTTCTCCCCTTGTGGGAGAAGGTGGATCGGCGCGCAGCGCCGAGACGGATGAGGGGTGCCGAAAGGACCGCTGCGTTCGCATCGTTTGCCGATGCCGCACCAACCAGCGCCGCAGAAAAGCGCTAGTTTGCGCGCCGGGCGCGGTACTAACATCGGCATTGTCAGCAGATTGACCGACCGACTGGCAAAGAGGATGCGACTCCCCTACATAGTCGCGACCGTCGGCAGCCCTCCCCGCCAACTTCCAGAACGGCCGAATCCATGCAACCCATCATCGCCATCAAGGGTCTGTCGAAGACCTATGCATCCGGCTTCCAGGCGCTGAAGGCCATCGACCTCGAGATCGCGCAGGGAGAAATCTTCGCGCTGCTCGGCCCGAACGGAGCCGGCAAGACGACGCTGATCAGCATCGTCTGCGGCATCGTCAATCCAGGCGGCGGCAAGGTGACGGTGGCCGGTCACGACATCGTCTCCGACTACCGCGCTGCGCGCTCGCTGATCGGGCTGGTGCCGCAGGAGCTGACGACCGACGCATTCGAAACCGTCTTCGTCACGGTCAGCTACAGCCGCGGGCTTTTCGGCAAGCCGAAGGACAACGCCATCGTCGAGAGGACGCTGAAGGCGTTGTCGCTCTGGGACAAGAAGGATGCCAAGATCATCACGCTCTCGGGCGGCATGAAGCGGCGCGTCATGATCGCCAAGGCGCTGGCGCACGAGCCCTCCATCCTGTTCCTCGACGAGCCGACGGCGGGCGTCGACGTGGAGCTGAGGCGCGACATGTGGGAACTGGTGCGCTCGCTGCGCGAGACCGGGGTCACCATCATCCTCACCACCCACTATATCGAGGAGGCCGAGGAGATGGCCGACCGCGTCGGCGTCATCAACAAGGGCGAGCTGGTGCTGGTCCAGGAGAAGGCGGAGCTGATGCGCCGGCTCGGCAAGAAGCAGCTCACGCTGCAGCTTCCCGAGCCGCTCGAACGCGTTCCGGAAAGCCTGGCCCGCTACAGCCTCGAACTCGCCGACGACGGCAAGGCGCTGGTCTACACCTATGACACGCAGGGCGAGCGCACCGGCATCACGTCGCTGCTTGCCGACATCAGCGCCGCCGGCATCCGCTTCCGCGACCTGCAGACGGACCAGAGCTCGCTGGAGGATATCTTCGTCAATCTCGTGAGCGAACGATCATGAATTTCCAGGCCATGAAAGCGATCTACCGCTACGAGATGGCGCGCTGGGGACGCACCAAGCTGCAGAGCGTCATCTCGCCGGTGATCTCGACCTCGCTCTATTTCGTCGTCTTCGGCGCGGCCATCGGCTCGCGCATCAGCGAGGTCGACGGCGTCAGCTACGGCGCCTTCATCGTGCCGGGGCTCTTGATGCTGTCACTCCTGCAGCAGAGCATCTCCAACGCCTCCTTCGGCATCTACTTCCCGAAATTCGTCGGCACCATCGACGAGCTTCTTTCGGCGCCGATCTCCTATCTGGAGATCGTGGCGAGCTTCGTCGGCGCGGCGGCGACCAAATCGATCATCCTCGGGCTGATCATCCTGGCGACGGCGGCGCTGTTCGTGCCGCTCCGGATCGAGCATCCCTTGGTCATGGTGTTGTTCCTGGTGCTGACGGCGGTGACCTTCAGCTTGCTCGGCTTCATCCTCGGCATCTGGGCCGATGGCTTCGAGAAGCTGCAAATCGTGCCGCTCCTCATCATCACGCCGCTCACCTTCCTCGGTGGCAGCTTCTATTCCATCCACATGCTGCCGCCCTTCTGGCAGAAGGTCACGCTGTTCAACCCGGTGATCTACCTCGTCAGCGGCTTCCGGTGGAGCTTTTACGGGCAGGCCGACGTCAATGTCGGCCTCAGCATCGGCATGACCTTCATCTTCCTCGCCATATGCCTCGGCATCGTGGCGTGGATCTTCAAGACGGGGTACCGGATCA
>JBQCFA010000131.1:0-3558 GCA_051959695.1 Rhizobiaceae bacterium | reverse complement strand
GCGACATCAATGCGCGGATCGGGTCCAGATTGTGTTTCTGGTGCAGCGGCGCCAGCGGGACCAGGCCCTCGAGGTCGGCGAGGAGATCGGGCGTGATGCGCTCCGGCTGCACATGGGTCGAACCGCCATGGACGACGCGATGGCCGACCGCGACGAGCGGCCCGTCGCCCTGATGCGCCTCGATCCTATCGATCACCGTCCGAACGACCGTCTCGAAGCCGGGCGTCTCCTTGCCCCAGTCCTGCTTCTCCAGCACCGCCCCATCGCGTCCGATGATCACCAGCGACGGCTCGGTCGTGAGCCGTTCGACCTCGCCGCGCGCGGTCCGCTCGAGCGCCCCCGACGGCCCGATCCCGAACAAGGCGAATTTGATGCTCGACGAGCCGGCATTGATGGTCAGGATCGTATCGGGCATGCAAGGCGCGCTCCGGCTGCCGGTTCGCATCCGCCTTAGCATGGCGGCAAGGATGCGGGAAACGACATCGTGTGATTCATCTTGTGCCAGTGCGCTTCGTCGCCGCGAGCGCTGAAAGCCAACCGAAAGCTTGGCTGCCCTATCCTTGCCATGACGGCCCATGGCCGTGCGTCGGCGGGCATCGCCAGGCCGGCGGGAGGAAACACCGCGCGCCGGCCCGGCGCGTCGAAAAGTGGAGGAACGATCCGGTGAAGAATTCCATCTCGCGGCACCTGCTGCCCGCGCTTGCGCTTGCGCTTTCGCTCGGCGCGCCTGCCGCCCACGCGGCGGACAAGATCACCATCATCATCGGCGGCATGGAAAAGCAGATCTATCTGCCCGCCGTGCTCACCCAGCAGCGCGGCTATTTCAAGGACGAGGGGTTGGACGTCGAACTTCTCAATACAAGGGCCGGGGTGGAGGCGGAGAACGAGCTCCTCGCCGGCGCTGTGCAGGGCGTCGTTGGCTTTTATGACCATACGATCGACCTTCAGTCGAAGGGCAAGTACATCGAATCCGTCGTCCAGTTCAGCCAGGCGCCGGGCGAGGTCGAGTTGGTTTCCTCCAAGCATCCGGAGATCAAGTCAGCGGCCGACTTCAAGGGCAAGACGCTCGGTGTCACCGGCCTCGGCTCCTCGACAGACTTCCTCACCCAGTACTTGGCGGTACGTTCAGGCCTGAAGGCCGGCGAGTATTCGCTGCTGCCGGTGGGCGCCGGCAACACCTTCATCGCGGCTATCAAGCAGGACCAGATCCAGGCGGGCATGACCACCGAACCCACCATCGCCCGCCTGCTGAAGACCGGTGAGGCCAAGGTGCTGGTCGACATGCGCACGCCGGAGAAGACCGATGCGGCGCTGGGAGGCCCCTATCCGGCGGCATCCTTCTACGTACAGTCGAACTGGGCCGACAGCCACAAGGAGACGGTCCAGAAGCTCGCCAACGCCATGGTCAAGACCATGCACTACATTGCCACCCATTCGGCCGAGGAAATCGCCGACAAGATGCCGAAAGACTACTATGCCGGAGACAAGGCCCTTTACGTGCAGGGTCTGGCCGGCGGCAAGGCGATGTTCACGCCGGACGGGCGCATGCCGGCGAAAGGGCCGGAGACGGTGCTCAAGGTGCAGGCGACATTCTCCAAGACCGTCAAGGGCAAGCAGATCGACCTGTCCAAGACCTACACGACGGCATTTGTGGACGCCGCCAACAAGGCGCTGAAGTCGAACTGACCGAACTGTTCCCGGGGCTCCCGGCGGAAATCCGCCGGGCTTCCCGAAAGGCTGGAAATCATTGCCGGGCCGGATGGTCCGGCGAGCATTCCACGCACGGGATCGAGCCGGTTTCGTGCCGGCCAGGGGAGAGAGCCATGAACATGGAAACCGCGGCGACTCGCAAGGTTGCGCCGGATGCATCCACCAGGGATGCCGCGATCGTCATCGAAGACGTCACACTGCGCTTCACGACGCCCGACGGAAACATGATGACGGCGATCCGCGACTTCACCATGACGGTGGCGCGCGGCGAGTTCGCCTGCGTGGTCGGCCCGACGGGCTGCGGCAAGTCGACGACCCTCAACCTCGTCACCGGTCTCCTCAAGCCGACGACCGGCACGGTCAAGGTGATGGGAAACCCGGTCCGCTCGATCAGCCGCGATATCGGCTTCGTCTTCCAGGCCGACGCTCTGTTCCCCTGGCGCAGCGTCATCGACAATGTCGCCGCGGGACCGCTTTACCGCGGCACGGCGAAGAGCGAGGCCTACGACCGCGCGCGCGACTGGATCGCGCGTGTCGGTCTCGCGCGCTTCGAGAAGCACTATCCCCACCAGCTTTCGGGCGGCATGAGGAAACGCGTGGCGCTGGCGCAGACTTTCATCAACCAGCCTAAGATCCTGCTGATGGACGAACCCTTCAGCGCGCTCGACATCCAGACGCGCACGCTGATGCAGGACGAACTCCTGACCCTATGGTCCGAACTCAAATCCTCCGTCGTCTTCGTCACCCACGATCTAGAGGAGGCGATCGCGCTCGCCGACAAGGTCTATGTGCTGACCGCCGGTCCGGGCACGGTGAAAAGCGTCTATCAGATTGACCTGCCGCGTCCGCGGGTCATGGCCGAAATCCGCTACGACACGCAATTCGTCGAGATTGCGCGCATCATCTGGAACGATTTGCGCGAGGAAGTGCAGATCGGCCAGAGCCGCACGCTGGAAACGGGTCACTGAGGAGGCATGCCATGACAGCCGTTTCTCCTTCCCCCTCCGTCGCGTCCCGCGACGCCCAGATCGCTTCGGCAGAATTGAGCGCCAAGGCGCGTGCCCGCCGCCGGTATACGTTGGTGATAAGCCTGCGCCTGGCGCTCCTCGTCGCCTTCCTCGGCCTTTGGGAACTCGGCGCCGACACAGGCGTCATCGACCCGTTCTTCTTCTCCAGCCCCTCGGGCATATGGGAGCAGACCTGGTCCTGGATCACCGAGGGGACGTCGCAGGGACCGCTCTGGCTGCAGATCTACGTGACGCTGGAGGAGACTTTCCTCGGCTTCGTCATCGGCGCGGTGGGTGGCATCATCGCCGGCATCGTGCTCGGTCGCAACCGGCTGCTCGCCGACGTCTTCTCCATCTACATCAAGGTCGCCAATTCGGTGCCGCGCGTTGTGCTCGGATCGGTATTCATCATCGCGCTCGGCCTGGGCATGGCCTCGAAGGTGGCGCTGGCGGTGGTCATGGTCTTCTTCGTCGTCTTCGCCAACGCCTTCCAGGGCGTCCGCGAGGCCGACCGCGCCATGATCGCCAATGCGCAGATTCTGGGCGCTTCGCCCTTTCAGATCACGCGCACCGTCATCATCCCCTCGGCGATGAGCTGGATCCTTGCCAGTCTGCATGTCTCCTTCGGTTTCGCCCTCGTCGGCGCCGTGGTCGGCGAGTTCCTCGGTGCCAAGCACGGCATGGGCCTGCTGATCTCAACCGCGCAGGGAGCTTTCAACGCCAACGGCGTCTTCGCGGCGATGATAATCCTGGCGGTCATGGCGCTCGTCATCGAGTTCATCATCACCCAGGTCGAGAACCGCGTGCTGAAATGGCGGCCGGCGCCGTTCAGCGGGCAGGG
>JBQCFA010000130.1:0-2444 GCA_051959695.1 Rhizobiaceae bacterium | reverse complement strand
GTTCCCCTCACCTTCCCTCCAGAGACCGGCGATGGCCATGTACGGGGAACCGTTCAGCGTGAACCGATGTTTTGTCTTCGGATATTTGCTTCCGTGAACTTGAAGAACGCGGAGGCCGGTACCTCGTGGGAGCGCGCTAGTCTAAACGGTCAACGTAAACGTCGAAGCTATTGAGCTGCTTCTGGCTTCGCTCGACAAGCGACAGCAGTTCCTCGTCGCCCGAGGAGACCATGAGGCTAGCCAGCAGCTGAGCCACCGCAAGTGCCGGCAGTACCGAGGGGAAAAGCGACGCAGAGGCGTTCATTGTGACCAGGCAGGCGCCCGGCTTCACCACTACCGGCGAAACCTTGCTGTCGGTCACCGACACGACCTGGGCGCCCCGGCTGCTGGCGAAATTGACGGCCCTTACCGCATCCTTGGTGTAAGGCACATAGCTGAAAACCATCAGCGCGTCCTCTTCGCCCACGCGCCGGAGTTCATCGGCGAACGTGCCACCGGTGCCGGTCAGCAGGATCGTCTTGTTGGTGAAGAGACGGCAGACATAGTGAAAATAGTACGCCGCCGGGAACAGGCTCCGGAGACCCACCACATAGATGTTGCGGGCGTTGCCGAGGATCTTGACCGCGCGGTCCAGTTCCCCGACCGCCTGGGGGCCGAACGACTGCTGCAGATTGTCGATCTCCTGGGCGAGGTATTCCGGCAGCAGGCTGCCGCTCGGGCCCTGGGGATAGTTCTGCCTGAGAAGTTTCGCTCTGCCGAGCCAGTCCACGTTCTGGCTCTTGACGAGCAGGTTTCGAAACCGCTCCCGGAATGCGTCATAACTGTCGAAACCGAGCTCCCGAGCCAGTCGTAGCATCACGTTATGCTGGACCTTGGCCCGTTTCGCCACTTCGCGCATCGAATGGAGGGCGATGTCTTCGGGATTGTCTACCGCGTAGCGAGCCGCCTTGCGCAGCCGTGGCGACAGCCCGGCAAAGCGGTCTTCCAGCAGGACGACGATCGAGTTGCTTTCCATCTGGCGGCTTTCACACGCTTCGGTCTCTACTTCTTGCATGGTCTTATGCCGCGGCGATATGTGCGTTTTCGGAATTTCATTGAAAGGGACTGAAGAACAATCCTTGGCCATATGCCGTTCGAACGGTCGGTGGCCGTTTTCAGGCAGCCCCCATCACGCTCGAAGCCATGCGTGAGCGCATGACGAAGTCGGCCACCTGGCTGCCGACGAGTTCGAGCTGACCGCGGATGGACTCGTCCACAAGCACTCCCTTCTCATCGAATATCGGCAGGGACGTGTTCACGATGGCCCCAAACGGCGTCGGCCAGCCCCGCAACGCATGCACCACCGAGCGCAACGCCGTGAGGGTCTGGGCTCCAGCCTGCCATCCCGCCGCGCAGCAGATGCAGCCGACCGCGCAGCCGTCCCAGTAGACGCGGCGGTCGCTCCTCAGATCCTCCGTGTAGTCGATGGCGTTCTTGAGCAGCCCCGATATCGATCCGTGATAGGCTGGGGAGGCGATGACGATGCCGTCAGCCTGCCGGAAGAGTTCGACAAGCCGTTTCGCCTTGTCGGCGCGCTCGAGTGCGACCGGATTGTACATGGGCAGCACCATGTCATCTCCGGTGACGACCTGTATGCTGGCCCCCAGCTTTTCCGCACTCTCCAACGCCACGCGCAGCACGCGCTCGCTGGACGAGCCGCTTCGCGATGTTCCTCCAAGGCCGAGGATGAGCGGGCGACGTTCGGAAATGGACATTTTCGATCACAATGCGGCGGCGCCGCGCTCCGAGAGATCGTGACGGGTGGACGCTGTCCGGCCCGCCATACTTCCAAATCGGCGTTCGAGGAGCGGCTGAACCTCCGCGCCGAAACGTTCCATCGACTCCAGGATCTTCTTCTGCGGCAGGCCGGGTATCGCCATGAAGCAGCTGATGTGTGAGGGATCGAGCATGTCTATGTCGCGGGCGAGCCTTTCGGCCACCGTTTCGGGATCGCCGATGGGCAGCCTTTCGACGATTTCCTCGATCGGGGGCTCGTCCGCCGCCGGCGTCTCCTTCAGGAAGGAGCCTTCCATCTCACCATACTTGCCGCGCATCGCCTGGGCGATGCGACGGACATAGCGCGCCCCGTCAGCCGCCTTCAGGGCGTCTTCCTTGCTGTCGGTTACGAAAACGTAGCGCTGGATTGCAAACGGCATCCCGACGCTGTCGCCGCCGGCGGCGCGGTAGGTGTCGGCAACTGCGTCGCGGGAGGCCTTTACCGCCTCGACGGTGTTCCACCCGGTGGTGAAGAAAGGCGTGTACCCGCGCTCCACCGAGCGTCGCTGCGCATCGACATCCTTGGCCATGCCCGCCAGGTAGATCGGAGGGCGGGCCTGCTTGCTGCGCACGGAAAAATAGGTTTCGGGAAGCTTCGTCCGCTCGCCCTCGAAGGTGACGGCGGCACC
>JBQCFA010000129.1:0-11331 GCA_051959695.1 Rhizobiaceae bacterium | reverse complement strand
CGCCGGCCTGGTGGTCGCCCTTTCCGGCGTGGCCTTCGACGGCTCGACCTTCGGCACGGGCTACGAGCAGGCGCGCGGCGCGATCGAAGGCACGCCGTTGCCGCTGCTGTATTTCCTGGGCAAGTTCGTGGCCAGCCTGGCGTCGACGGTGGCTGGCATTCCCGGCGGCCTTTTCGCGCCGTCGCTTTCAGTAGGCGCGGGCCTGGGCTCGACGCTCGGTGTCGCCTTCGGCGCCAATATCAGCCTGGCGGCGGTCCTCGGCATGGCCGGTTACTTCGCCGGCGTCGTCCAGGCGCCGATGACGGCCTTCGTCATCATCCTGGAGATGACGGGCAACCAGACCAATGTCATCCCGTTGATGACGGCTTCGGTGCTCGGATACGGCACGGCGCGCCTGATCTCGCCCGAGCCCCTCTACCACTCGCTGTCGCGCTTCTTCATCGCCGATGTCCTGCGGCGCCGCCGCGCCGAAGCGGCGCCGGAAAAGCCGGACCAGGCCAGCGCTCCGGTGGCCGGCGCGTAGCCGACGAGCTCAGCCCTTGTGGTGCACTTCCTGCAAGCCATAGACGGGCGTCGGGATGCCTTCCATGCGCGCTTTCAGCTGCAGCGCCAGGAATTGCGAATAGTGCCGCGACTGGTGCAGATTGCCGCCATGGAACCACAGGTTCTCCACCTGCGTCGGCTTCCACATATTGCGCTGTTCGCCTTCCCATGGTCCCGGATCCTTCGGGGTATCGGAGCCTAGCCCCCAGACCTTGCCCACCCTGTCGGCCGTCTGCCGGTCGATGATGTCGGCGACCCAGCCGTTCATCGAGCCGTAGCCGGTCGCATAGACGATCACGTCGGCGGGGATCTCCTTGCCGTTGTCGAGCCTGACGCCGTGCTCGGTGATCTCCTCCACCTGACCGCTCTCCAGCTTGATCTTGCCGTCTATGATCAGTTGCGAGGCGCCGATGTCGATATAGTAGCCCGAGCCGCGCCGCAGATATTTCATGAACAGGCCGGTTTCGTCGGCGCCGAAATCGAGCTTGAACCCGGCCTTTTCGAGCGCCCGGTAGAACTTCGCGTCAACCTTGCGGATCGTGTCGTAGACCGGCTTCTGGAAGACATGCATGATCCGGTAGGGGACGGAGGCGAAGATCAAATCCGCCCTGGCGGTGGTGACGCCGTCGCGGACCGCCTCTTCGGAATAGAGCGGCGCGAGGCTGTATTTCATCAGCGGTTCCGAACGCACCACATGGGTGGTCGAGCGCTGGACCATGGTTACGTCGATGCCGGCCTCGTAGAGGGCGGCGCAGATATCGTGAGCGGAATTGTTGGAGCCGATCACGACGACCTTACGGCCCTTGTAGGCGTCGGGCCCGGGGTGCTGCGAGGAATGGTGCTGTTCGCCCTTGAACCTTTCCTTCCCCTTGAAGTCCGGGATGTTCGGCTTGCCGGACATGCCCGTGGCGAAGACGAGCTGCTTCGGCCGCAGCACCACCTCCTCGCCGTCGCGGTCGACGGTAACGACCCATTCCTTTTTCTTGCCGTCCCATTTGGCGGACTTGGCCTCGGCCTTTGTCCAGTAGTTCAGCTCCATCACCCGCGCATACATTTCCAGCCAGTCGCCGATCTTGTCCTTGGGCGAGAAGACGGGCCAGTTCTTCGGAAAATCGATATAGGGGAGGTGGTCGTACCAGACCGGATCGTGCAGGCAGAGCGACTTGTAGCGCCGGCGCCAGGAATCGCCCGCGCGCTCGTTCCGCTCGAGTATGATGTTCGTCACGCCGAGCTGGCGCAGCCTGGCGCCTTGCGCGATGCCGCCCTGCCCGCCGCCGATGACCACGCAATAGGGCTGCTTGTCGTAGCCGAGCGTCCGTGCCTCTTCCTCACGCTCCTCCTTCCAGGATTTGGCGCCCGGATTCTGCCCGTGTTTCGCGCCGAGCGGGCGTGTGAAGCCCGCCTTCTCCTCATGCCCCTTCAGTTCCGCCATGGTGGTGAGGAGCGTCCAGATCAGCCCGTCCCTCAGCCGGACATGGCCGTAGCCGCGCGCCACCGCCGTCTCGAAAGTGATCCATGCCTCGGTGATGCCGTCCGCCTCCGACGCCTGCTCGCCTTCGGCGACCTTCCAGCCGCTCGGCTTCACGGCCCCGAGCTGCGCCCTCAACATGTCGCGGATTTCGCCGCGGCCTTCGAGGGTACGGAAATTCCAGATGAAGGCGACGAGGTCGCGCCAGTAGCACTCCTCTGCGAACATGGCGGCCGCGTCGTCGATCGCTTCGCTTTCGAGCGCCTTGCCGAACCTGTCGAGAAAAGCCTGGACGCGGGCCGTCGGTGTCTTTTCGAGCATGTTCTCTCTCCCATTGCCGAACCAGGCGCCCCGCCCTCATCACCTCATGATCGGCTACTCTTCCCGCCCGGATGGTCGCACAAGCCCGGCCGGACAGGTATTGCCACAAAGGCGAAAGCGGGCATTTCCGGCTTTCCCGCCATATTCCTGAAGGAAAACTTTCCCATGACCTTTACCCTGCCGGCCGATAATCTTCGGCTACCGCTTTGACGGCACTTGTAGCCGCGCCGGAATGACGCGCATAATCAGAACGGCGCAAGGTGGCGCGGTCGCGCGGGGCCGCCGGCGCGGTTCGGGTGGTCTGTAGGCAGGGTTTGGGCGACACGCGCATGGGCAAGAGTTCCGGAACCGGGCCTTCCGATCCCGTTCCGCCGGCGTCACGGAAAAGGAAGGGTCCGAAGGCGACGTTCCTGCTCGCCATCGACGCCTGGATCGATACCGCGCTTTACGAGGCCGGGTTCGGCCTTGGCGAATTCTGGGAAAACCTGACGATCTTCTTCCGCCGATTCCGCGTCAGGGGATGGCGGCGGCTTGTCTTCGAATTTCTCGGCGAAGCCTTCACGATGGGCGCGGCAGGCTCGGTGCTGATGCTGGCGCTGGCGCTTCCCGCCTTAGACGATACGGCGAAGGACTGGCTCAACCAGGGCGATTTCGCTGTTACCTTCCTCGACCGATACGGCAATTTGATCGGCCGGCGCGGCCTTATCCAGGGCGCCTCGGTGCCGGTCGACCAGATGCCGGACTACGTCGTCAAGGCCGTGCTCGCGACGGAGGACCGGCGTTTCTTCGACCATTACGGCATCGATTTCATCGGCCTGGCGCGGGCGTTCACGGAAAACGCACGCGCCGACGGTGTCGTCCAGGGCGGCTCGACCATCACCCAGCAGCTCGCCAAGAACCTGTTCCTGTCGAACGAGCGAACCTTGGAGCGCAAGATCAAGGAAGCTTTCCTGTCGGTATGGCTGGAATGCAACCTCAGCAAGAAGGAGATCCTGCAGCTTTATCTCGATCGCATGTATATGGGCGGCGGAACCTTCGGCATCACGGCGGCGGCCAATTTCTACTTCGGCAAGGACATCAAGGACGTGACGCTGCCCGAGGCGGCGATGCTGGCCGGTCTGTTCAAGGCTCCGACCAAATACGCGCCGCACGTCAACCTGCCGGCGGCCCGGGCGCGCGCCAACCAGGTACTTAGCAACCTGGTCGACGCCGGCTTCATGACCGAGGGCCAGGTTCTCTCGGCGCGGCTGCATCCCGCCACCGTGGTGGATCGCGACGACCGCAAGAGCCCCGACTACTTCCTCGACTGGGCGTTCGACGAGGTGAAACGCATCGTCCCTCGCGGAGCTACCCACTCGCTGGTGGCGCGCACGACCATCGATATCAACATCCAGCGGGCCGCAGAGGAATCACTTGAATTCAACCTGCGCCAGTACGGCAAGCAGTACAACGCCTCGCAAGGCGCCATCGTCCTGCTCGACGCCACCGGCGCCGTGCGTGCCATCGTCGGCGGCACCGACTACGGCGCCAGCCAGTTCAACCGCGCCACGCGCGCCGAGCGCCAGGCCGGCTCCTCGTTCAAGCCCTACGTCTATGCGGTCGCGATGGAAAAGGGACTGACCCCGGAGACCAGGATCTCCGGTGCACCTATCAATTGGGGCGGCTGGATGCCGGGCAATTATTCGCGCGGCGAAGGCGGCGTCATGACGCTCGCCGACGCGCTGGCACATTCCGTCAACACGGCGGCCGTGCGGCTTGCGCATGACGTGACGGGGCTTGCGCCTGTGAAGAAGCTTGCCGAGGACATGGGCGTGGAATCCCCGCTCAATGGTCATAAGACCATGGTGCTCGGCACGTCGGGTATGACGGTCATGGATCAGGCTACGGGCTACAGCGTCTTCCAGAACGGAGGCGTGGCCGGCACCCGCCACGGGATCATGCAGCTCGACGACCGCAGCGGAAAGGTGGTCTGGGAGTATGCGCAGGATGCGCCGAAGCCGCATCGCGTGCTCTCCCAAAAGGCGGTGGCGGAAATGAACTCGATGCTGGTAGGCGTCACCCAGCGCGGCACCGGGCGCCGCGCCCAGCTTCCGATGACGCTCGTCGGAGGCAAGACCGGCACGACGCAATCCTATCGCGACGCCTGGTTCGTCGGCTTCACCGGCAATTATACCTGCGCCGTATGGATCGGAAACGACGACTATTCGCCTATGAACCGCATGACCGGAGGCACCGTGCCGGCGATGACGTGGGAGCGGCTGATGGCCTACGCGGAGCAGAATATCGAGCTTAAGCCGCTCTTCGGCATCGAGGACAGCCTGCTTGCGCCCAAGGACGTCGCAGGTGCCGCCGAGAACTCGGAACAAGCCCCGCAGAACGAACGTCCCCGGCTGCTGTCGTCGGCGACGACGAAGGTGCTCAAGGACATCGCGAAGATGTTCGTGGACGCCCCGGTCATCGATACGCCGATCGGTCCAGAGGCCCTGTCCTCGCTCTGAGAACCGGAGCGGCCGGCTTGCGCCGGCCGGCGTGTGCAAGGTACAGCCTTACGCATTCCATCGTTCCGGCACCCATGCTTCGCATCGTCCTGCCCATCTTCGTCGCCCTTGCCATCGCCATCGGCGGCGGTGCATGGAGCGTGCACCTTGCGCTGGAGCGTGGTTTCGGCATCGAAACGCTCAGCGTCGGCCCCTGGAAGGCCTATCCGGATTTCGGCACGCCCGACGCCTCCCCCTACGCGAAGGCGGCAGTAGCGCAGGGCGGCGAGCTGCCCCTCGGCCTCGCCGAAGGGCTTGCCTTCGAGGCCTCCGACGACAGTTCCGGCGCAGCGCTCATGCGCAATTGCAGCTATCGCATCACCGGAGACGTGCCGACCGCCCGCTTCTGGACGCTTTACGCTACCGACGGATCGATGACGCCGCTCCCATCGACCGGCATCCGGGAGGCCGCCCTGCAATCCGGCGCCGTACTGCATGAAGCCGACGGTTCCGTCATCGTGACGGCGTCCCCTCGCCCGGCGTCCGGCAATTGGCTGCCATTGGCCGGGTCCGGCCGGTTGATGCTGATCCTGGCTCTCTATGACACGCCGATCGCCAGCAGCACGGAGATTTCCCGCATCGTGCTGCCGGCCATTTCCAGACTGGGCTGCGAATGATCAGGCTGTTCTATGCCATCGTGGTGGGCATCGTTGGCGCGGGGGCAGTGCATGCGATCGTGCTCCTGCTTCTGCCGCATTTTTCGGAACGCGATGCCTGGGCACGGCTCCAGGCCAATGCCGGCTTTTACGAATTCACCAGGATAAGCGGTGAAGGAGCTCCGCCCGTCATCCATGCCGTCGATCCGTTCTTCGACGCCGTCGCGTGCCGTTTCGATCTTTCGGAAGGTGCGGTCCACGTGCAGGCGGAGGGCCATATACCGTTCTGGTCGGTATCGGTCTACAATCGCCGTGGCCAAAACAACTATAGCCTCAACGACCGGGCCCAGACACCCGGCGATCTCGATCTGGTCCTGGTCACGCCGGCCCAGATGATCGAGCTCAGGAAAAACGTTCCGAAGGAATTCGAAAAATCCGTATTCGTGGAGGCGGATGTGGGACAAGGTATCGTGGCGCTGCGCGGCTTCGTCCCCGACGCCACATGGAAGGACGCTGTCGCCCGCTATCTCGACGGCACGAAATGCACGCCTGGATAGGCCTCGCCTTTAGCCGGTCCTGCGTCAGTGGCGCGGCGGTGGACTGCCGTCTCCGGCGGGTGCGCCCACGGTACCTATCGCTTCATCCCGCCGCTGAACGAGCACGCTCTGCTCATAGCGCACGCCGGGGAAGATGATCACGTCGCCCGCCTTAGCCAAAGGTCCGGGGAATGGGCCGCCCGCGGCTTTGCGCGGGGTGAAGGCCAGTATCGTCGCCATTTTCAGGTCTCCTCTCGGAAATTTCCGGAGCAAACACGCAACACCTCCAGCCGCGATTAAGAACCTCTTAGAGTTAACAGCCCGCTAACGGATCGCTGCTAAATTGACGCAAAATGTGTTGGACCCGCCGCAGCTCTCTCCGGCGAAGGCGGTCCGGAGTGTATCGAGCGTAGCCCCCGTGTCTTCGGCAGATTTCAGGCATCTTCCAACCGCAGGCGAAAAGGAAAAGGCGGAGCGCCTTTTCCGTGCCGCCGTCTCGGCGTTCTGCTCGCTGGTCAGGCCGACTCGTCGCGAGATAGACCAGCTCGAGGAACTCGCGCTGTCGCTCTTCGACCTGGTTTCGGCGGACGCCAAGCGTTTCGTCGCCGCCGCGCTCAGCGAAACGGCCCGCCCTCCGCAGGCGCTCGTGCTGCGTCTTGCCAACGAACCCGTCGACGTCGCCGCTCCGCTTCTTGTCCGATCCACGGCGCTTTCCAACGTCGATCTGGTCACGCTGATCTCCCGCCATGGCGCGGGGCATGCGCGGGCGATCGCGGGGCGCGCAGGCCTGCCGGCGAAAATCCGCCACATGGCCAACAGCCATTTCACCGCCAAGGAGGAAAAGCCGCAGATGCCGCTCCCAGCAGAAGACCGTGGACTGGCCACCGCGGGGAACGAGCGGCCCGCTCGCAGCACAGCCGAGGAGACACGGCGCAAGCTGAGAGCGATGATGCGGCCTTCCGGCGGCGAAGCCCGTTTCGAGAACCGCTCGGGCAAGGTCTTCGACGAGAGCGCCGGCTTCAGGCACTACGAGAAACTCAGAACCACCGCGCTGACCGGCGTGCCCGCCTTCTTCCAGACGGCGCTCGCCGACGCGCTCGACGTCGAGTTCGACCGGGCGCGGTCGCTGACGGAGACGGGAAGCTACTACTACCTCATGGTCGCGCTTAAAGCGCTCGGGCTGGAGGAGTCGCAGGCCTTCCTCCTGACGGCCGCGGTCTTTCCCTCGCATTTTGCGCATCCGGAAACGATCCGCCTGTTCCTCGAACGCTACGGGCAGTTGCACCGGGACGCCGCGATCGAAAAAGTCGGCTACTGGAAAGTGGACAGTTTCTCGGTTGTCTCGGCGCGCACGGCCCGGCAGCGGCGCGGCGACAATTCCGATATGGCCACTTCCATCCCTGTCTCGCTCAAGGCGTCGTGACCGGGAACAGTTCCGCCTCTCCGTTCCCGCCGGCCTCGATCTCGACGACCCAGAGGTCCGGATCAAAGCGCGCCTCCCTTTCAAGCCGAGCCGCCAGCGCGTCCTCATCCGCCTGCCCGAGCACTTGGGAGAACCGGCGCTCCTGCGGCCGCCCGTCCTCCGCGTAGGCCGCCTGCGGAGCCGGCGCGTAGAGCTTCATCTCGCCCAAACGCGAACGGCTGACGATGAAAACGGCGCCTGCCTCGAACGCGCCGCGTCGAAGGACGGCGGCAAAGCCGCCGGCGGACTGCACTCTCCGAATCAGGGCGGAGACCCAAAGGTCGGACGTCACGCGCATCATCAACCCTCAGCGATTGGCGGTTTCCCGACAAATGGAAGAAGAGCGGCCGACTTTGCCTGGCAATACGATTGCATCAGGGAAGGCTATCGCTGCTAGCGGCCGCTCGACGCCTCACTCTATCAGGCCGACCTGGCGCATCTTGGCATAGGTTGCCGCGTCCGGCACGCCGCTGGCATCCAGTCCGAACAACGACTGGAACTCCTTTATGCCGGCCGTCGTCTTAGGTCCGATCACGCCATCCAGATCAATCCCGTCATTGCCGAAGGCTTTCAGTCCGGCCTGGATCTTGATGATGCGCGCCTTGTCATCGACGGGCGCAACCGATTGAGTCGTGCCCGTATCGACCTGGGGCCGCGGCTGGGGTCGCGGCGCCTGCTCAGGCGGATTGGTTTCAAGGATGCCGAGCCGCTTAAGTAGGAAACCGTCGATGTGGCCGGAAGTCGGAAGGCCCGCGGTCTTCTGGTAGGCGGCGATGGCTTGGTCCGTCTGCGGTCCGTCGAGGCCGTCGACGGGGCCGGAGTACAACTTGAGCCTGGCGAGCGAGGCCTGGACCTTGAGGACCAGCGGGTCGGCCACCGGCGGAGCCTTGTCGGCTGGCTGGGCGGAGGCGGCGCGAGGCGACTGCGTCCGCGCCGGGGTGGCTTGCCGCTCGGAGTGGCTCCGGGTGGAAAAAAAGGCCTCGTTGTAGAAATGCGGCTGATACCATAGCGCATTCGCTGACACGAAGGAAAAGGTCACCAGAAACGCCGTGGACGCTCCGACGGCGAGCGGATTGCGCATCACACCCTCGCCCGCCGCGATCAGCGTGTTGCGGACGAAGGAAGAGCCGTTTGCAGGTTCACGCCGTCTTGCGCTGCGTCCCATTGCCTGCCTCGCTAGAGAATTCGGTCCTTTTCGTTGCATCGCCGCCCGCGGCCTCCGCGGCGGAATTCGGGCCGGCGACCGGCACGCTTATCGTTACGATGGTGCCTTCGCCGGGCGCGCTTTCGATTGTCATCGTTCCGTCGTGCAGAACGACCAGCCCCTTCACCAGCGAAAGCCCGAGGCCAGTCCCTTCGAATTGACGCGTGTATTCGTTCTGGACCTGGGTGAAGGGCTGGCCAAGCCTCTTCAGATCGTCCGGAGCGATGCCGATGCCCGTGTCGCTCACCCAGAAGCGGAGACGCTGCCCCACCCGCTTGGCGCCGATTACCACGCTGCCGCCTTCGGGCGTGAACTTGACCGCATTCGACAAGAGGTTGATGAGAATCTGCTGGACAGCGCGGCGATCGCCGCACAGTTCGTCCACGCCGGGAGCCAGCGCCACGCGCAGCGACACCGATTTCGCCGCGGCCTGATGCGTCATCATGGAGCGGCACGTCTCCACGGCATCGGCGAAGGCGAAGGGCTCGGGGTGGATCGCATAGGCGCCCGATTCGATCTTGGATACGTCGAGGATCGAATTGACGACCGACAGCAGGTGATTGCCTGATTCGTGGATCAGGCCGACATATTCCTTCTGGCGCGGATCGGAGAAGGGGCCGAACATCTCGTGCGCAAGCATGTCGGAAAAGCCTAGGATCGCATTGAGCGGCGTGCGCAATTCGTGGCTGACGGCGGCGAGGAAGCGGTTCTTGGCAACCTCGTTGCCGTCCGCCTGCTCCACGGCGGCCGCGAGTTCCGCCCTGAGCTCCGCGACGTCGCCGTTCTCGCGGATCAGCGCCAGCACCTCGCCATGCTCGTTGGCGCGAATGAATTCGACCTCGTAGTGACGATAATTGTCAGCCACGTGCTCCCCGGTCCGGCCAGGCAGCCGCAGGCGCATATCGACCCGCGCATGGGGCGTGTTGTCGCGCATGTCCGCCAGCGCGCACAGCCAGGCAACCCGGTCCCCCACGTGGATACGGTCGAACAGGCCGGTGCCCAGAAGCAACTCCGGCTCTAGATTCAGAAGCCGACGCGCCTGTGCGGAAACGTCGACAAGGTCACCATTGGCCGCAACCCTCGCCACCACCGCGTCGATGCGCATTTCGAGCGGCGGCTCGGCATCCTTCGCCGGTTCGACGGAGCGGCTTTCATCGAGAAGCGCCCGCACCCGCGCACCGACCGTCAACGCGTAGGCGAACGGGACGAACCACTGCCAGGGCGAGGCCGCCGCGGCGCCTGCCGATCCCCATACGCCGGAAAGCGGAAGCTGCAGCGCAAAGACGGCCACCATCGCCAGCGCGCCGGCCGTAACGGCTCCGCGCGAGCGAGCCACCCACCAGGATTCGAAGAAGAGCGCGGCAACGGCAGCCGAAAGCGGCGAGGATATGCCGCCGGACGCGGCCAACGTCGCAGACGCAAAGACGACGGCGAAGACAAGCGCGGCGCCCTCGACAATTTCCCGTCTGACATTGATGGCTACGAGCAGCGCCGCAAGCCAGCATATCCCGCAAAGCGCGCACAGGCTGGCCGCGATCAAGGCGACGCCGATCTGTCCCGAAAGGGCGAAGGCAAGCGCCGCCATCCCGAAGAATGGCGCCGCGAGCACGACCCCGACAAGGCGGGTTCGCCGCCGGCGCTCGCCCGGATCGGCAAGGCTGGCGTGCACGAACCTTTCGCACCCCGCCGTGAGGCCGGCGATCCATCCAGCGGATTTCGGCGTTGCCAAACTCAATCCGACGCACTCTCTACTGCCCGATTCCCGGGCCGTTGTCCTTGGCTTAAACCCTCGCATCGAGCGTTTAAGGAAAGGATAAGGTCATGACGTTCGTGGTCGGCGGGAGCCGGCAAAAAGGCCGCGCCCGCAAGGGAATCCGTCCGCCAATTCCGACCATGGTAAACAGAGAGTAAGGCGGATAGCGCCTGCTCCCGGCAGGCGGGGCCTGCGTACAGCGTGTGCTGAATCCTTATAAATGTATATATTTCAATTAGTTATATAGTTAATATTGTACTATTTTATTCAGTCGAATTGGAGAAAAAGGCAAATAAAGCGAGTTCGTTCAAATTTGATGCAAGTTCGATGAAAATCCGCGCTGCCGGCGCAAGCGGTCCTTTCCGGGTCGATGTCAGGATGCGAGCGGGAAAGAGCCGCTCCCGACCGGACGGCTCGCGGACAAAGGGACGGACAATGGGATTCCTGATCAAATCGGCGTTCTGGCTTTCGCTGGTCCTGCTTTTCATTCCATTCGACGCGGTCGATGGCGGCCAGAAGGCCGATACCGTTAGCCCCGTCATCGCATTGCAGGCCGCTCGCGAAGCGGCGAGCGACATCGGCAACATCTGCGCGCGCAAGCCGGAAGTCTGCACAGTCGGCCAGGAAGCCCTGCACACGATAGGTGTCAGGGCGCGCGCCGGCGCCAGGCTGGCCTACGAGATGCTCGACAAACATACAGACAGGGGCGACGCCGGCCTCACGACCGGCAGCATCGCCAGCGCCGAGAAGCCCGCCCGGTAAGCGCATCGGCCGCCCGGCACCGCCGCATCCCGGATTCTTCCGGAAATCAGATGACGCGGCGGTTGCCGCTCACTATATCGGTCCCATGCCAAGCGACATCCAGGCCATACGCGACGATTTCGCCTTCCTCGACGATTGGGAGGACCGCT
>JBQCFA010000128.1:0-2020 GCA_051959695.1 Rhizobiaceae bacterium | reverse complement strand
GCGGCGATGAAGGGCGCGCCCTCGGCCGCCCCTTGCTCCGGGTGCTTCAGGCAGCATTCCCATTCCAGCACCGGCCAGGACGAGTAGTTGTACTGCGCCATCTTCGAGAAGATGCCGGAGAAGTCGACCTGCCCGTCGCCGAGCGAGCGGAAGCGCCCTGCCCGCTCCACCCAGCCGGCATAGCCCGAATAGACGCCCTGCCGCCCGGTCGGGTTGAACTCGGCATCCTTCACATGGAAGGCGTAGATGCGCTCGTGATAGATGTCGATGAAGTCGAGATAGTCGAGCTGCTGCAGCAGGAAGTGCGACGGGTCGTAGTTGATGCCGGCGCGCTTGTGGCCGCCGACCTCGTCGAGGAAACGTTCGAAGGTCGTGCCGTCGAAAAGGTCCTCGCCCGGATGCAGTTCGTAACCGATGTCGACGCCGTGCTCGTCGTAGAAATCGAGGATCGGCTTCCAGCGCCGGGCGAGTTCGGCAAACGCCTCCTCGATCAGCCCGGCCGGCCGCTGCGGCCAGGGATAAAGGTACGGGAAAGCGAGCGAGCCGGAGAAGGATACGGACGCCGTCAGCCCCATATGCTCCGACGCCTTGGCGGCCGCCTTCATCTGGCCGACCGCCCATTCCTGCCTGGCCTTCGGATTGTTGTGCACCGACGCCGGCGCGAACCCGTCGAACGGTGCGTCGTAAGCCGGATGCACGGCGACCAACTGGCCCTGCAGATGCGTCGAGAGCTCCGTCACCTCGACGCCGGCTTCCTTGCAGACGCCCTTCACCTCGTCGCAGTAATCCTTTGACGAACCTGCCTTTTCCAGGTCGAACAGCCGTCCGTCCCAAGTCGGGATCTGCACGCCGTGGTAGCCGAGATCGGCCGCCCATTTGGCGATCGAGGGCAGCGAATTGAACGGCGCCTCGTCGCCAGCGAACTGCGCCAGGAAAATGGCCGGTCCCTTCATCGTCTTGGGCATTCTCTCTCTCCCTTGCCGCGCCGCCTCGGGTTCATGGCAGCGCTATCGTGTTGTCGGCGCCACAATGGCGCGGCCTTGGCCAAAGCTCAACCAGGGCGACGGGGATTTTCGTTCGACGCAGGAGACGGCCGGGACCGATCGACCGGAGGCTTGGAGGACGCTTGCTCACTCCTCCGGTTCCGTCGTGAACTGCAGCGGGTATCCCTTGGCGCGGCCGGCGTCCGTGGCGCGGGTCGCCTTGGTCTCGGCGACGTCCTTGGTGAAGACGGCGACCACGCACACGCCGCGCCGGTGTGCGGTGATCATGACGTTATAGGCCTGGTCCTCGCTCAGACGAAACTCAGCCTTCAGCACCCTCACGACGAATTCGCGCGGCGTGTAGTCGTCGTTGACGAGGATGACCTTGTGCAGCCTCGGTCGCTCGACCTTCGGCTTGACCTTGACGCGCGGCTTGGTGACGACATCGCTCATCGGAAACCTCGATGCTTCGGGCAACCCGCAATTTTGCCACCTCGGGCCGCCGCGATGCAATCGGTACCAAAGAATTGTGAACGACCCCAGTCAGGCTTTTACCGGCCGCGGACGGCCCGGGACCCCCGTGGCGCATTCCAGCGCGGCACGGTCCCACCGGGCCAGATCGGCGGCCGCGCCATAGCTGCTTTCGAGGAACCGCATGAGCGTGGCGGCAGGGTCCGCGGCGGCGCGCACGGTGTCGTATGGCAGCAGGAACTCACCGAGCGTCTGATCGAAATACGCCGCATCGGGCGCCACCTTCGCCGAGGAAAAGCCCTGCGGCGCCGGATAGGCGTAGGAGTAGAAGGCCGCGAAATCGACCCCGCCCCCGCCCGGCCAGAAACCGGCCGAGGAGACTTCGTGGCTATAGGCTTCCTGCGTCACGGTGTCGGGCAGCGAAGGGATGCCTCCCGGATGAAGCGGCGCGCGGCGACCGGAAAAGCGGGTGACGGCAAGGTCGAAGCTGCCCCAGAAGAGGTGCACCGGGCTGACCTTGCCGAGGAAGGAAGTGCGGAAGGTCTTGAAGACTTCCGCGACCAGGG
>JBQCFA010000127.1:0-3851 GCA_051959695.1 Rhizobiaceae bacterium | reverse complement strand
TCCAGTTCCTTGATGATCGCCTCGGCCTCTTCCTTGGTCTTCACCAGGATATGGCGGGCATGGATTTCGTTGACCGGCGGCTGCTTGGCCATCTCCTCGTCATAGCGCTTCTTCAGGTCTGCGTCTGTGATCGAGCCGGCGACTTCCTTGTCGACCAGCGCGCTGTGCAGCGCGCGCTTGTGCAGGAGTTCCATGCGCCGCTGGAACTGGGGATCCTTGTCGAGCCCGTCGGCGACGGCCTTGTCGGCCATCACGTTGATCTCGATCAGCGCCGACAGCGCCGCCGCCCGCCGCTGCTCCGGCGGCAGCTTGGCGAATTGCGGGTCGAGGTCGGTTTCGGCAAGCTCCACGTCGGCCTCGGTGAGCGGCTTGCCGTTGACGTTGGCGAGCACCGTGTCGGGCGGCGGCGTGGGCTTGGCCGCCTCGGCGGCGGGAGCCTTCGGCGCGGCGGCATCCTCGGCGACGCTGGGTGCGGCGGCGAGAAGAAGCGCCCCGACGGCAAGCCCTGCGCAGGCAAGCAGGGAACGGCGGAAGGGTATCGGCATCAAACGATCTCCGGTCAGGGGTTTGGGGGCAGCCTTAACAAGTCCGAATGTGGCGGAATTCCGCCCGTCGGCGGGTGTCGCTGCGACGTTGACATCGTTTGAGGCCCCTCTTATCTGTCCTTCATCCTTGCGTCCAGAAGCGATTTCCGGGCGCCTTTGTTCGTTTCTCCGCTTCACTCCCAGGCAGCGGACCCCGCCGGCCAGAAACCGGCGTCATTCGGATTGAAAGGACCACTGGATGGTCAGCGTTGGCGGATTGGCCAAGAAGATATTCGGTTCGTCCAACGAGAGGCGCGTGAAGTCGCTCAGGCCGCTGGTCGAGGCGATCAATGCCATGGAAAACGAGATGCAGGCGCTCTCGGACGAGGCGTTGCGCGCCCGCACCGACCAGTTCCGCAAGGATCTGGAGAACGGCGCCAAGCTGGACGACCTCCTCGTCCCCGCCTTCGCCACAGCCCGCGAGGCGTCGCGCCGCGTGCTCGGCATGCGCCCCTTCGACGTGCAGCTGATCGGCGGCATGGTGCTGAATCAGGGCGCCATCGCCGAGATGCGCACCGGCGAGGGCAAGACGCTGGTCGCCACCCTCCCCGTCTATCTCAACGCGCTGACCGGCAAGGGCGTCCATGTCGTTACCGTCAACGACTACCTCGCCAGCCGCGACGCCGAATGGATGGGCCGTATCTACAAGTTCCTCGGCCTCACCGTCGGCGTCATCGTGCACGGCCTCGACGACGACGAACGCCGCGCCGCCTATGCCTGCGACGTGACCTACGGCACCAACAACGAACTCGGCTTCGACTACCTGCGCGACAACATGAAATACGAGCGCGCCCAGATGGTGCAGCGCGCGCATCACTACGCCATCGTCGACGAGGTCGATTCGATCCTGGTCGACGAGGCGCGCACGCCGCTCATCATCTCCGGCCCGCTCGAGGACCGCTCGGAGATGTACAACACCGTCGACGCCTTCATGCTCGGCCTGAAGCCGGAGGATTACGAGCTCGACGAGAAGCAGCGCACCTCGACCTTCACCGAGGAAGGCACCGAGAAGATCGAGAACCTGCTTACGGAAGCGGGCCTGCTCAAGGGCGAATCGCTCTACGACGTCGAGAACGTCGCGATGGTCCACCACGTCAACAACGCGCTCAAGGCGCATCTGCTCTTCACCAAGGACAAGGACTACATCGTCCGCAACGGCGAGATCGTCATCATCGACGAGTTCACCGGCCGCATGATGCCCGGCCGCCGCTATTCGGAAGGCCTGCACCAGGCGCTGGAGGCGAAGGAGCACGTCGCCATCCAGCCGGAGAACCAGACGCTCGCCTCCATCACCTTCCAGAACTATTTCCGCATGTACGAGAAGCTGGCCGGCATGACCGGCACGGCGGCGACCGAAGCGGAGGAGTTCGGCAACATCTACGGCCTCGACGTCATCGAGATCCCGACCAACCTGCCGGTCATCCGCAAGGACGAGGACGACGAGGTCTATCGCACGGTCGAGGAAAAATACCGCGCCATCGTCAACGAGATCCGCGCCGCGAGCGAAAACGGCCAGCCCATCCTCGTCGGCACCGCCTCCATCGAGAAGTCGGAATATCTCGCCGATCGCCTGCGCAAGGAAGGCGTGAAGGATTTCGAGGTGCTGAACGCCCGCCACCACGAACGCGAGGCCTCGATCGTGGCCCAGGCCGGCAAGCCCGGCGCCATCACCATTGCCACCAACATGGCCGGCCGCGGCACCGACATCCATCTCGCCGGCAATGCAGAGATGCGCATCGCCGAGGAGCTCGGCGACATGCCCGAGGGTCCCGAACGCGAGGCCCGGGAGAAGGCGATCCGCGAGGACATCGCGCGGCTGAAGGAAAAGGCGCTCGCCGCCGGCGGCCTCTACGTGCTCGCCACCGAACGCCACGAATCGCGCCGCATCGACAACCAGCTTCGCGGCCGCTCCGGCCGTCAGGGCGACCCGGGCCGCTCGAAATTCTACCTGTCGCTGCAGGACGACCTGATGCGCATCTTCGGCTCCGAGCGCATGGACGGCATGCTGAAGAAGCTCGGCCTCAAGGAGGACGAGGCCATCATCCATCCCTGGATCAACAAGGCGCTGGAGAAGGCGCAGAAGAAGGTCGAGGCGCGCAACTTCGACATCCGCAAGAACCTGCTCAAATATGACGACGTGATGAACGACCAGCGCAAGGTCGTCTTCGCGCAGCGCATCGAACTGATGGACGGCGTCAATCTCGACGAGACCATCGGCGAGATGCGCCAGGACGTGATCGACGACCTCGTCGCCCGCTACATCCCCGAGCGCGCATATGCCGAGCAGTGGGACGCCGCAGGCCTCAAGGAAGGCGTCCAGCAGTTCCTCAACCTCGACCTGCCGATCGACGAATGGGTCAAGGAAGAGGGCATCGCGGAAGAAGAGATCAGGGAGCGCATCACCCATGCCGCCGACGAGGCGGCCAGGGCCCGCGCCGAGCGCTTCGGCCCGGAGATCATGACCTATGTGCAGAAATCCGTCGTGCTGCAGACACTCGACGCCCTATGGCGCGAGCACCTGGTCAATCTCGACCATCTGCGCTCGGTCATCGGCTTCCGCGGCTACGGCCAGCGCGATCCGCTGAACGAGTACAAGTCGGTGACCTTCGAACTCTTCCAGGCGATGCTCGGCAATTTGCGCCAGGCGGTGACGGGCCAGTTGATGCGCGTCGAGCTGGTGCAGGAAGAGCAGCCCGAGCCGCAGCCGGAAATGCCGCAGATGGTGGGGCACCACCTCGACGCCACCACCGGCGAGGACGATTTCGCCGATGGCGACGTGATGACGCTCGCCCGCGAGACGCAACGCGTGGTGCCGGCGGAAAGCCGCGATCCGGATAATCCCGCCACCTGGGGCAAGGTCGGCCGCAACGAGGCCTGCCCATGCGGTTCGGGCAAGAAATACAAGCACTGCCACGGCGCGTTCGCCTGAGGGGACGGCCGGAAATAGGGCCGGCTTGAGGAAAATAGCGCCCCGCCCGGCCTCGCCGCTTTCCTCCCCCACCGGAGGAAGGTGGTCCGAAGGACCGGAGGGGGCAAACCCGGCTCCGTGAACGTCGATCCCACCTTCATTCAAATCGCCTTGAAATCACTGGCCTGACCGGCCGAGGCACCCTATCTGCGTGACAGGAAGGGCGCTGGAGCAGGACCCATGTCGCACATCGTATTTGCCAGATTGAACCTCGCCGCCGCGCTGGCCGCTCTAGCCCTCGCGGGCGCCGTCCAGCCCGGCTTCGCCGACCAGAAGCGGGTGATCGTGGTGACGCCGCC
>JBQCFA010000126.1:0-3689 GCA_051959695.1 Rhizobiaceae bacterium | reverse complement strand
CTGCGGCTTCTTCAGCGCGGCCGCCCGATCGATCGACTTCACCCGAAGCCAGGTCTCGCGCCCGTCGCGCACGACCCTGAGCGGCAGTTCCGTGCCGGCGGGGCCGCTCGCCCAGACGCTGCGGTAGAAATCGGCAAGGCCTTTGATTTCCTTGTCCTTGACATCGGAGATGATGTCGCCGCGCTTGAGGCCGGCCTTGTCGGCGGGCCCGTTGTCGGCCACGCTCATCACCACGACCTCGCCATTGTACTCGGCCGAAAAGGCGCCGAGCCAGGGGCGCGGCGGCTGCGCCACCGCTCCACGCGTCACCAGGTCGTCGAAGATTGGCGGCAAAAGGTCGATGGGGACGATCATGTTGATGTCCTCGACCGCCTCGCCCTGGCTCATCTGCAGCCTCAGCGAACCGACCCCAAGCAACTTGCCGTCGGCGCCTACCAGCGCCGCGCCGCCCCAGGAAGGATGGGCAGGCGCTGTGAAGATGGCGTTGTCGAGGAGGTATTCCCAATAACCGGCGAATTCCTGCCGGGCGACGATTTCGCCTTCGACCGCCTGTCCGAGGCCATCGGCCAGCATGATCTCGTCGCCGACCTTGGCGCGCTTTGAATTGCCGAATTCCAGCGCCGGCAGGTCGAGCGCGCCGAGCGCCTGCACGAGGCCGAAGCCGGTCCCCTGGTCGTAGGCGAGCGCATGGCCCGGCACGACGATGCCGTCATGCCGCGTCAGCCAGACCTCTTCGGCCTCGGTGATCAGATAGCCGACGGTGAGCACCAGCCCGTTGTCGCGGACCACCACTCCGCTGCCCTCCCGCCTTGTGCCAAGCGCATCGGCGGTGAAGGCGTCATCGGGAATGGTCGCCCGGACAGCCACGAGAGATGGACGGATCGAATCGAAATTCATGTTTCAAGCACCGGTTTCCAACGCGAAGCGGCTTCGCCGCACGTCCCTTCAACCTATAGGTATGCCGTCGGCGGCGCTGCGCAAGCCGCCTGGCCTCCCGCCGCGCTTCTGCCGCCTTCTCCCCGCGCCCGGATGAAATCGATGAAGGCTCTCAGGGGCGCCGGCACCAGCCGCCTTCCGGGGTAGTAGAGATAGGGCCCGTCGAAGGCCTGCCACCACTCCTTCAGCACCGGCTCCAGCGCACCGCTTTCGAAATGCGGCGCCAGCCAGTCCTCGAAATGGAAGACGATGCCCGTGCCGGCGACCGCGGCATCCACGGCGAGATCGGTGCCGCCGCCCATGGTGACGACGAGCTGCCCGCCCGGATCGACGGTCACCACCTCGCCGCCGCGCTCGAATTCCCATGGCGGCATGGCGCCGCTTTCGAAACGTCCCCGCAGGCAGGCGTGGCGGAGAAGGTCTCGCGGATGTTCCGGCCGGCCGCTGCGGGCAAGGTAGGACGGTGAGGCGGCGGCGGCGAAACGCTGTACGCGCGGGCCGATCGGCACGGCGATCATGTCCTGCTCCAGGCGTTCGCCGTAGCGGATGCCGGCGTCGCAGCCGGAGGCCAGCACGTCGACGAAGCTTTCCTCGGTGACGATCTCCAGCCTTATCTCCGGAAACGCGGCGAGGAAGGCCGGAACGATGCCCGGCAGCACCAGCCGCGAGGCGCTGACCGGTACGTTGAGCCTGAGCGTGCCGGCGGGCCGGTCGCGGAAGGTGTTGACCACGTCGAGCGCCGCGTCGACTTCCGACAGCGCCGGCGCCAGCCGTTCGAGGAGCCGCAGACCCGCCTCGGTCGGCGCGACGCTGCGCGTCGTGCGGTTGAGGAGCCGTACGCCGAGCCCGGCTTCGAGCCGCCGGATCGCCTCGCTCAGGCCCGACGCGCTGCGACTTGAAAGCCGCGCGCCTTCGCGGAATCCTTTCGCCCGCGCGACCGCGACGAACGCGTTGAGATCCCCAAGATCGACTTTCATTGTGCGCATCTCCGTACAGCTTGTACGGATTGTAACGGATTATCGCGCGACTTGTCAGGTTCTATCTCCTCGGCATCGAACAAGGAGAACGACCATGGCCAATATCGGCAAATCCGGCACCTACAGGCTCGGCGACCGCACGGTGAAGCGTCTCGGCTACGGAGCGATGCAACTCGCCGGCAAGGGCGTCTTCGGCCCGCCGAAGGATCACGATGCGGCGATCGCCGTGCTGCGCGAGGCGGTGGCGTCGGGCGTCGACCATATCGACACCAGCGACTTCTACGGTCCGCACGTCACCAACAGGCTGATCCGCGAGGCGCTCCATCCCTATCCGGACGACCTCGTCATCGTCACCAAGATCGGCGCGCGCCGCGGCGAAGACGCCTCCTGGCTGCCGGCCTTCTCGCCGGCGGAGCTGAAATCCGCCGTCGAGGACAATCTGAGAAATCTTGGCCTCGATGCCATCGAGGTCGTCAATCTGCGCCTCATGTTCGGCGTGCACGGGCCGGCCGAAGGATCGCTCGAGGCGCCGCTCACGGCGCTGGCCGAGCTTCAGCGCCAGGGGCTGGTGAAGCATATCGGCCTTTCCAACGTCACGCCGGCCCAGATCGAGGAGGGCAGGCGGATCGCCGACATCGTCTGCGTGCAGAACCAGTACAACCTCGCCCACCGCGACGACGACCGGTTGATCGACGATCTCGCCCGCGACGGCATCGCCTACGTGCCTTTCTTCCCGCTCGGCGGCTTCACCCCGCTGCAATCCGGCACGCTCGACAAGGTGGCCAAGCGGCTCGGCCATACCTCGATGCAGGTGGCGCTTGCCTGGCTGCTGCGGCGCTCGGAAAACATCCTGCTCATCCCCGGCACGTCGTCTGTGAGGCATCTGCGCGAGAACCTCGCCGTGGCGGACATCGAACTGCCGCAGGATGCCATCGCCGAGCTCGACGGCATCGCCAGCGCCTGAACGTCGGCGGCCTCTAGCCCTTACCGTCGCCGGCGGAGAGTTCGGCGCCCGGCTTGTAGAGCATCACCGGCCGGATTTCATAGACGGCGGTCGGGTTGGCGCGGCGGAGTTCCTGCGCCGCCTCGATCGCCCCTTCTATCGATGGGTAGTGGACGAGGTAGAAGCCGAGCAACTGCTCCTTGGTTTCCGCGAAGGGCCCGTCGATGACGACGACGCCATCCCCTGGTCCTTTGCCGCCCTTGCCGCGCAGGGTCCTGGCGCCTTCGACGGGGCCGAGCCTCGCGGCGGGGCCGAGATGCCTTTCCCTGACCAGCCGATCGCCGATCCGATGCAGGTCGGCCATCAGAGCCGCGTCCTCCTCGTCGCTCCAGCTCTCGAAGGCGTCGTCGGCATGATAGGCGAGAATGGCGTACTTCACGGGCGTCTCCCTGGTTGGGCGTGGGCGGGCGGCGCCACGCTGCCTTCCGGCCCTGGCCATTGTCAAGGAACGCTCCTCCCGTGCCCGGGAGAAGAAGGTCGGGAAGCGGGGCGCGAGGCCGTGCCTTCCGAATTTTTGCTACGTGGCGCGACGTCCGCGCCCCGCCGGCGATTTCTGATCCCGCCTGTTTCACTGCTCCCCGCCTTTCCCGTGGCTTTGCCGCTGCGACTGCTGCAACGGCTTGGCCGCGATCGGGCGGGGTCTGTGTGCCTCTGTCCGGCACGCAGGGGTCCTAGTGCCCCCAGGGAAAACCTTTCGGCAGAACCTCCCCGGCCGCGCGGTCACGTTTCACCGCGAGGCGGAGGCGCCGGTCCCTCCCCACGCAATCACCGTC
>JBQCFA010000125.1:0-18671 GCA_051959695.1 Rhizobiaceae bacterium | reverse complement strand
ACATGCGGCCGTCCGAAAGCGCACGGCTCCACTGAGCACCGCCGACGAAGTCGAGATGCCGGGTCAGCACGTTGCGCCGATGAAGCGACAGCCAGATCGAATAGCCGAGCGGGTAGATGCCGAAGACCAAGAGCATCGCCGTGATCGGGAAGAGCCACGGAAACGGCGACTCTCCCGTCAAAAAGCGCGGCAATGCAAAGCCGCGCGGACGTCTGGCAAATGCCAGATCGCTCATTCCGAACGATCCTTCCGCCGCAACGGCAGCGCCATGGACATTTCCTCCTGGTTCGACGGAAATCGCGATCGCGAGAGCCGCCGTAACTTTTGTATTTTTATTTTTCTTTTGTATCACACAATGCGAACGACCCGCTTGTTTGTCAACGGCTGTTGCAGAAATGGCGGCGAAAGGCCCCGGCGGGATATTGCCGCCGGTCAAAAGCGGCGCTATGGGAAAATCGTTCTCAGGGCGGGGTGAAATTCCCCACCGGCGGTATAGCCCGCGAGCGCTTCCGGCAGCGGAAGGTCAGCAGATCCGGTGAAATTCCGGGGCCGACGGTATAGTCCGGATGGAAGAGGACGGCGAACTCCAGCCGCAAGGCCGTAGTGCGTTGCTCATGCTCTGGGACCTGACGCGACAACGAAAGGTTCCAAAATGTCGAACAATCCCTCCCCTCATATCGCCTTCATCAAGGCACGCTGGCACGCCGACATTGTCGATCGTGCGTATGAAGGCTTCGTCGGCGCGGCCACGCGGCTTCTGCCGGGTGCGAATATCGACGCCTTCGATGTTCCCGGCGCCTTCGAGATGCCGCTTCTCGCAAAGAAGCTCGCGCAGACCGGCCGCTACCACGCAGTCGTGGCGGCCGCCTTCGTCGTCGACGGCGGGATCTACCGGCATGATTTCGTCGCCGGGTCGGTCGTGACCGGGCTGATGACCGCGCAACTCGAAACCGGCGTGCCGGTCTTCTCGGTTTCTCTGACGCCGCACAATTACCAGCCGGTCGAGGCGATGACGGAGTTCTTCCGAACGCATTTCGTCAAGAAAGGCGCGGAAGCGGCGGAGGCCGTCCGCCAGGTGCTGGCGCTGGATGCACGGCTCGCCGGCGAGGAAATGCGCAAGAGCGCCTGAAACCGCCGGTCCGAAACCTATAGGCGGAGCCGGTGGCGCTCCGCCAGTTCCGTCAGGGTCGCGTCGATTTCGCTCTCACGCTGCGCCGGTCCCCAGCCGAGCGCACCGGCGGCAATTTCGGCGACTTGCTCGAGATCGCGCATCGTAAGGCGGCCGGTGATCGCCAGCGCGGTGCGGCGCATCACGATATCCGCCAGACACACGACATGCTCGTTGCGCGCCAGCCAGTCGATCTCAGCAAGCGTATAGCCGGGCGCGTCTGCAAGAGGCTCGGCCGGCCCGACCGCCTCATGCGCGAGGACAACACGAGCCGTCGTGCCGTAGCGGTCGAACAGGACTTCGGTCCGCCCGGCCGTCGCGCCGGTCTGCCTCGCCGTCTCCTCGATCCAGCGTGTGCGGGAGGCGGCGTCGACTGGAAAGCCGCGGCCGCCGCCGATCGGCAGGTCGCGCGTGCTTTTTCGGCGCGGCACGCCCAACCGTTTCAGGAGTTGGTCGGCCACCTCCTCGGCGAAGCCGCGAAAGGTGGTCCACTTGCCGCCCACCAGCGAGACGATCGGCCACTTCCGACCGCCCTGCGGCTCCATGACGGGCGCCGAGTGGTCGCGGCTGATCAGGCCAGGCGCGGTTCCGTCGGAGGCGGGCAGCGGGCGAATACCGGAATAGGCATAAACGATCTGGCTCGGCGAAAAGGAGAGACCCGGAAGCAACTCGCGTAGGCTCTTCAGGAAATATTCGACCTCGTCATCCTCGCAGCGCACGCCGTCGGGATCGTCGGCGCGAATGTCGGTCGAGCCGACGAGGGCGCGACCGAGATAGTCGAAGACCAGGCAGATGCGTCCGTCATTGGCCTCGAAATAGATCATCCGCCCCTTGAGCGCGGCAAGCAGTTCGGGATGGTCGAGCAGGATATGCGAGCCCTTGGTGCCGCCGATCAGGCGTGAAGGCGTGCCAAGCGCCGCATTGACGCGGTCGATCCAGGGTCCGGCGGCGTTGACGACGATGCGCGGGCGGAACCGCCTTGCGCGGCCGTTGGCGAGATCGAAGCTTAGGACATCGCCTTCAGTGCCCGACAGTCGCGCGTAGTTCAACATCTCGGAGGCTGGGCTTGCCTTCATGCCATCCTGCAAAAGTTCCAGCACGAGCCTTTCGGGATGGCGCACCGTCGCGTCGTAATAGGTGCCGGCCGCGACGATATCGGACGTCAGCACCGGTATCTCGGCCAGCGTCCGTTTCCTGGACCAGACCGCGTGGCGCGGCATGACGCGATGCCGGGCACCATAGAAATCGTAGAGTGCGAGCCCGATCTTGACCAGCACGGCGCCGCGACTACGAGGGGCGGTGGTGCTGCCAAAAAGCGTCCGCAGCGCCGCGCCCATGCCGGTCAGCCAGGAAAAGATCGGGATGACGGTCGGCAGCGGCTTCACCGCATGCGGCGCGTTGCGCAGCAGGAGATTGCGCTCCAGCGCCGACTGCGCGACCAGCCGGAATTCTCCGGTCTCCAGGTATTTGATGCCGCCATGGATGAGGCGCGACGGAGCGGCGCTGGTGCCGGAGCCGAAGTCGGCCTTGTCGACGATGGCGACCGTCAGCCCCTGCTCGCAAAGATCACGGAAAAGGCCAGCGCCGTTGATGCCGGCGCCGATGATCAGGACATCGATATCCCGGACATCCCCGCTCATGTTCCGGCGCTCATCGCCGACTTCCCTCGGCGAGTGCCTCGACCGAAGGCCAGACATCCGCCAGCCGCCCGGCGATCTCGCAATGCAGGCGATAGCGTTCGGCAAGGTCGCCGCTGCGGATCGGATCGGGCCGATAGGTGCGTCCGAGCGCAGCAAGGTCGCGCGGATCGTGGCGGGGCGAAGCGAAGAGGCCAACGCCGGCACCGGCGCAAAGTGCGGCGCCCCATGAAGCCGCTTCTTCGGTTGCCGTCACGGTTACCGGCATGCCCAGAACATCGGCGAAAAGCTGAGCGAAGGCCGGGTTGCGTGAGATGCCGCCGGTCAGACGCGCCTCCTTCGGCGCAAAGCCGTCACGCAGGGCGTCTATATGGACGCGATGGTTGAAGGCGATGCCCTCGATCACCGCGCGCAGCATATCGCCACGTCCATGCCATCCGCGCAGGCCGAGGAAGCTGGCGCTGGCCACCGGGCCGTGCGGCGAGCCGAAAAGATAGGGGTGGAACAGCAAGGCCGAGGGGCGCGCGAGCGCCGCCTCGATCTCCGGCCCGACGACGGCATGGATCGACCGTCCCTCAGCTTCCGCCGCGCTGCGCTCCACACCACAAAGCGTATCGAGAAACCAGTCGTAGTTGGCGGCGGAGGCCGGCGAGATCGCCATATTGTTCCACTCGCCGGGTTTCAGCCCGTTGCGGCAGAACCAACGCGCATCGATGCGCGGTGCAGTCGATACCGTTTCGTTGATCGAATAGGTGCCGGCTACGATGGCCACCACGCCTTCGCCATATCCGCCGACGCCGAGCGCCGAGGCAGTCACGTCGTGCAGGCCGGCTACGACCGGGGTGCCGGCTAGCAGGCCCGTCGCCCGCGCCGCTTCTGCCGTGACGGCGCCCACGACCTCGTCGGGATGCTCAATCGGTGGCAGCGCCTCGCTCAACGCTTCCAGCCCGAACACCGGCAGGATGTCCGGCGCATAGCGCTGGGTGGCAACCTCCGTGAAGGACGTGCTCGCTTCGGTGAGGTCGGTGCCTATGGCGCCGGTAAGGCAGAAACGCAGCCAGTCCTTGCAGGCAAGGACATGGGCCACGGCGGCAAAGCGCTCCGGCTCGTATTCGCGCATCCAGGCAAGCAGCGCCGACGGGGCGGAAGCATGCGGCATCTGGCCCGTGCGCGCCAGCGCCCGTTCGGCCGCCCCATCGGCCTGCCAGCGCGCCGCGATGTCCCCTGCCCGGCTGTCCAACGACAGGATGCCGTTGCCAAGCGGCCGAGCGGCCTCGTCGAGGATGTAGAGCCCGTCTCCATGCGCGGTAGCCGCAACCGCCGCGATATCGGAAGCGGGGCGGCCGCACGCGGAAAGCGCCTCCACTACCGCTTCCGCCGTGGCGCGCCACAGGCCCTCCATGTCGCGTTCGACATAGCGCGGCCGCGGCATGATCTGGGGCACCCGCCGCCGCGCCACCGCGAGCGGCACGCCGGTCTCGTCGAACACGACCGCCTTCGTCACGGTCAACCCGCTGTCGATTCCCAGAAGGCAGGGCATCGGCGTTCCTCCCGAAGCCGTCAGACTGCCGCGGGCGGCTCCAACGCATCGCGCCGCATCGAGGCGACGACAACGTTGACGCCGTGCCTTCGCATCTCCTCCACCTGGCGCGGCGGCGTGCCATCGTCCACGACAATCGCATCGAACTCGTCGAGCGAGCACATCGCATGCAGTGCCCGCCGCTCGAACTTGGTATGGTCGGCGAGCAGGATGCGCATCGCGGCGCTGTCGAACATGGCGCGTTTCGTCTCAACCATTTCCGGCGACTGGTGAAAGACCATCCCGTCGGTGACCGCCGACATCGACATGAAGACGCGATCGGCGCGCAGCCGCCGGATTTCGGCTGTGGTCACCGGTCCCATGAAGGCATTGCACCAGTTGTAGAACTGGCCGCCGAGGCCGAGCAACGTCAGGTCGCGCGTGCCCTTGAGCGCGTTCATCAGGGTGATGGAATTGGTGATGGCCGTCAGCGGCACGCGCGTGACGAGGTGCGGCACGAGTTGCAGGACGGTTGTGGAATCGTCGAAGAAGACCGCCTGGCCAGGCTCGAGGAAGCCGGCGGCGGCCTGGGCGATGGCACGCTTCTCGGCGGCCTGTCGTGATGAACGATAGACGTCACTCGATTCGATAAGGCTGGTCGGCGCGGCCGAGACGACGCCGCGCGTCTTGCGCAGCAGGCCCTTCTCGGCCAGTTCGTCCAGGTCCCGGTGCGCGGTCATCAGGCTGATGCCGAAACGCTCGGTGAGGTCCTCGATGCGCATCGCACCTTCGGCCATCACGGCCTCGGCCATCAGCCGGCGGCGCGCGAGTTGGCGCGCGTGGCGGCTGTCCGACGGCACCTGGTCGGTGGCAAGCGCCTTCAGAGCCTCTCCTGGACGAATATCGCTGTCTTTCATATGCACGCCCACTTCCGTTGCGGCCCACGTTCGGCGCCAAGGCATCCTCGCCGCGGAAAAGAGGGGGCGCGTCGTCCGCGCCCCCATTCGCCGGCTTACTGGGAGAGAGTAAAGGGGCCGGTGTACTTGTCGACATTGTCCTTGGTGATGAGGGCGCAGTCGAAGAGCTGCTTTTCGGAGCTTGCGCCCGTCTTGCCGGTCTTTATGAACTGGTCCGCCTGCTTCACGGCCTCGGCCGAGAAAACGGCGACGGGCTGCAGGACGGTGTACTGCATTTCACCGGACTTGACGGCAGCCACCGCGTCCGGCGAGCCGTCGAAGCCACCGACCTTCACCTGGTCGAGCTTGCCCGCCTCCTTCAACGCGGCGATCGCGCCCAGCGCCATCTCGTCGTTACCGGAGATAACGCCGATGATGTCGGGATGCGCCTGCAGCAGGGACTGCATCTTCTGGTAGCCCTGCGTGCGATCCCAGTTGGCGACCTCCTTGCCCACCTTCTTCAGGTCGGGATACTGGGTCAGAACGGTTTCATAGCCGTTCGAGCGGGTAGCGGCGTTGTTGTCGGCCGGATTGCCGAAGAGCTCGACGTAGTTGCCCTTGTCGCCGACAGCCTCGACCCACTGCTGCGCGCCGATCGCCGCGCCCTGGGCGTTGTTGGAAACGAGCTGCGCCTTGGCAAGGCCCTCCTGGTTGATCTCGGCGTTGACGAGGAAGACCGGGATGCCGGCGGCCACCGCCTTCTTGACGGCGCCGATCGAACCATCGGCGTTGGCCGGATCGAGGATGATGGCGGCAGACTTGTTGGTGATCGCGGTGTCGATCAGCCGGCTTTCGGCGTTGGTGTCGCCCTTGTGGGCGCTGAGGTTGGCCTTGTAGCCAAGTTTCTCGGCGGTCGCCTTGGCGACCTGGCCTTCGGTGTACCAATACGGATTAGCCGGGTCGGTGACGATGATGCTGATCAGATCGGCGGCCCATGCATGGGTGGCCATCAACGGCAACGCGGCGGCCGCGACCATCAGAAGCCTTCTTGTCTTGTCGATCATTTCTCGAACTCCCTGTTACGGATTGCTGGTTTGCCGAATTTGCTCGGCCTTCTTTCCGACGACGACCTATCCTCTTGCGCCCCGGAGAAGCTCTTCGGAGGGCGGCATCACCTCCGGATGCCGCGGCCTCCGTACTGGATAGAGTTCATGAGCACGGCGAGCACGATCACCGCGCCGGTGAAAACCGTCTGCCAATAGGAGGAGACCCCGATGATGACGAGGCCGTCCGAAAGAAAGCCGATGACAAAGGCGCCGAGCATGGTGCCGCGGATGGTGCCACGCCCGCCGGTCAGCGCTGCGCCGCCGATGACGACTGCGGCAATCGCGGTCAGTTCGTAGGTGAAGCCGGCAGTCGGGCCGGCCGACGTCAATTGCGAGGACAGCACCAGCCCCGCGACGGCGGAAAGGATTCCCGACAGCGTATAGACCGTTACCTGCACCCGCTTGACCGGCACGCCCGACAAGTCGGCTGCGTTCTCGTTGCCGCCGGAGGCGTAAAGCCAGCGGCCGAAGGAGGAGCGGCTGAGCATGAGGCCGGTCAGGATCGCCAGCACGGCCAGCACGACGACGCTGATCGGCACGCCGAACAGGCGGTTGAAGCCGAGCCAGCCGAAACCCGTATTGCCGAGTTCCGGCCGCCCGGCGAGATTGTTGTAGGTGAGGCCGTTGGTCATCAGGAGCGCGATGCCGCGCGCGACATACATGATGCCGAGCGTCGTCACGAAGGCGGGCACCTTGAACCAGGCGATGAGGACGCCGTTGATCGCCCCGATCACGGCGCCGAGTGCGCATGTCAGCACGACCACCGCCCAGACCGGCGGAAACAGGATGACGCCGAGAGGCTCCAGTACCACGCCCTGCATCAGCGCGCCCGCGACGACGCCGCACAGCGCCAGAATGGAGCCGACCGAGAGGTCGATGCCGCCGTTCAGGATCACCAGCAGCATGCCGATGGCCAGGATGCCGTAGATCGCGACATGCGATGACATGATGAGGAGGTTGGCGACGGTGAAGTAGTTCGGCGATAGGAGCGAGAAGACGACGATGATCGCGATCAGCGCGAAAAAGGCGCGACCCTTCAGGAGCAGCCTGATGGGATTGGCCCTGGCAATGATGCCGGCGCCCTGCGGAGACGTGCGGTTCGCGTTCGTTTCGCTCAAGGTCGGTCTCCGTCGTTCCCTTCCGTTCAGGCCGCCTCAGCCTCGCCCGAGGCCGCCATGATCTTTTCCTTGGCTATGTCGGAGCCGAATTGCGCCGATATCCGACCGCGCCGCATGATGACGATGCGATGCGCGATCGACAGGCATT
The DNA here is from genome assembly GCA_051959695.1 of Rhizobiaceae bacterium. GTDB lineage: Bacteria > Pseudomonadota > Alphaproteobacteria > Rhizobiales > Rhizobiaceae > Mesorhizobium_L. The sequence goes on along the minus strand of JBQCFA010000125.1, from coordinate 11,079 downwards.
CGTTGACTTCCGAGGTCGTATAGACGACGGCCTGACCCGCCGCGGCTCGGGCGGCGAGTATCCTGAACACCTCGGCCTTGGCGCCGACGTCGATGCCGCGGCTCGGCTCGTCCAGCAGTATCACCTTTGGGTCGGTCGCCAGCCTCTTGCCGATGACCACCTTCTGCTGGTTTCCGCCCGAGAGCGAACTGATCGGCGCGTCGGGGCCGCTGGTCTTGACGGTGACATCGCGGATCGACTTCTGGATCAGCTTCCGCTCGAGGCTGAGCGAGGTGAAGACGCCGCGCGTGAATTCCATGATGGAGGCAAGCGACAGGTTCTGGCCGACGCTCATGGTCTGCACCAGCCCGTCCCGCTGCCGGTCCTCCGGTACCAAAGCGAGGCCGCGCGCAATGCGCTGTGCGATGGTGAGATGCGAGATCTCCCTGCCGTCGAGCACGATCTCGCCGGAAGAAGCGACCAGCCGGCCGGCGATCGTCTCGAGAAGCTCCGTCCTCCCCGCACCCATCAGGCCGTAGATGCAGACGATCTCGCCGGCCCTGACGTCGAGCGACATATGGTCGACCACGTTATATCCGCCTCCCGCCGGATCGGGGACGGTAAGGTCGCGGACCGACAGCACGACAGGACCGAATTCATATCCTGCCGGAGGCGCCCCAAGATCGTAGTTCTCGCCAACCATGTTGCGAACGATCCATTCGAGATCGATGTCGGCGCGCGCGCCGTAGGCCGTCATGTTCCCGTCGCGCAGCACGACGGCATGATCGGTGATCTGCAGCGCCTCCTCGAGGTGGTGCGAGATGTAGACGATGGACACGCCCTTGGCCGTCAGGTCGCGGATGACCTTGAACAGCACCTCGACTTCGGCGGCCGAAAGTGCCGATGTCGGCTCGTCCATGATGAGGATACGGCTTTCGACCGACAGCGCCCGGGCGATCTCTACGATCTGCTGCTGGCCGAGGCGCAGTTCCTCGACGGGGGTCTGAGGATCGATCTGCTCCTCCAGCTCCTTCAAGAGCCCGCGAACCTGCCGCTCCTCCTCGGCATAGTCAACGCCGGTGAGCCCGGTGATCTCCCGTCCCATGAAGATGTTGTCGCGGACCGACATATTCGGCGCCAGGCTCAATTCCTGATGGATGATCGAAATGCCGTGATTGCGGGCGTCGGTCGAGGACGCGAAGACGATCGGTTCACCGTCGAGGACGATCTCCCCCGAGCTCGGCTGGAAGACGCCGGATAGGATTTTCATGAGTGTGGACTTGCCAGCGCCGTTCTCGCCGAAAAGCGTCGTCACCTGTCCCCGATGGATGTCGAAATTCACCCCCTTCAGGGCATGGATGCTGCCGAACGATTTCGCAATGTTGCGTGCCGCCAGAACCACTTCGCCCGCGGCAGGCGTTGCGAAAGGCGCGCTACTCATCGCACGGTGACCTTGACCGGCGTGATCAGCCAGTTCTTCGGATTGATGAGGCGGAAGGCGCCGACAATGTCGAGCGTCTTGCCAGAGAGATTGGCGGTGTCGACGGAATCCAGCACGGCCTTCTTCATGGCCCGATTGATGCCGGAACCGGCGTCCTGGTACTCGATCTGGTTCTTGAACTTACCAAATGCGATGTCGCCTGGCGCATCGCGCAGGTCGGTTCCGTTAATCGCCGGGCCCGTCTGTACACGCACGTGGATCTCATCCGGCACGCCGTTCGCCTTGAGGTCGTAGACGCCGGACCTGGCCGTGCCCGCAACCGCCGTCAGCTTGATGGGAATGATGGCGCCGGTCGAGGAGGCAGTGCCGTATTGCTTGGCGGCGGCCTTCTTGTCCGCGAGCACGGCAGGCGCAAACGTCGCCGCATCCACGGCGTGTTCTTCGATGAAGACCTGGATGCGCGGAAACTCTTTCCGGCCGAACGTATCGGGAGAAAAGGCCTCCTGTCGCGCGTCGTTTTGCGAGCCGATCCTCACCACCTTGGTATCGAGGGCGATCGCGGCAAGAACCACCACCCCGAGACCGAAGACAACCAGAAGATTGCGACGCGGCGGCGCGGGAGCCTTGGGAGCGCGGGCTGAAGCGGCATCCATATCAGGCCTCCCGACGTGGCGACCGGCCAACGGTGGCACCGGACAAGGCCGATACGCCTTCCCGCGAGCAGCCGCACATGCAGCGGCGCCACGCCTTTCGGTCCCGTCGCATCAACTCCTCCCTTGGGGCGATCTTGCGGCTTCTCCCTGTGCCCCGCCCTTAAGGTTTCCATGTTATATACGTGTTATTTATTTCGTCAAGCATGTTATGTTACTATTCACCCGAGGAGGGCGGCGCGTTTTCATGCCGTTGAGCATCGTGACAGCGACTGCAAAAATCCCGCCCATGGCCGGGCGGAGGGCCGGCGCAAAAAGACGTCCCTCGCCGCGCATTCGGCCGGCCGCTTCCGGTATCGTTTTCAAATTTGTCAGATTTTTCTCATATTGCATTGTTTTTAAGGCCTTTTTCTTTTCTCATTACCGGAGATGTCGAGCCGGATCATCTATTGGCCGGGCGATTTGATGAATGGAGCGCGGGAAAGGCGCTTCTTGACGAATTCAAGCAACGTCCCCTCCGGCGCGGATACTCTCAACCCGGAAGCGACCATGAAAGATATTGCTGTTCCAGCAAAAAAAATCATGTTTTGCGTGATTATTGTGATATGTGGGATGGCGATGCCGGAATGACGGCAGTTATGTCTGGTTGACGCCGGGGTAAGCTTCCATCCCAGGGACGGACGAGAGGAAAGACACATGCCTTGCCTGAGGCGCCGCCTTGTCGAAACCGGAGATATCGTTGGCCGGGAGTGAACTCATCGTCGGCATCGATTCCGGCACGTCCATCGTCAAGGCGGTGGCGTTCGACCTTAGCGGCCGGCAGATCGGCGCGGCTTCCGTCGCCAACCGCTTTGTCTCGGGCCCGGACGGCTCGGCGACGCAATCCCTCGATCAGACCTGGCTCGACTGCGTCGCCGCGCTGCGCGGCCTTGCGGAAAAGGTCGAGCGGCTTGACGCGCGTACCGCCGCTGTCGCGGTGACGGCGCAGGGCGACGGGACCTGGCTCGTTGGTCCGGGCAACAAGCCGATTGCCGATGCATGGATATGGCTCGACGCCCGGGCGGCGCCCACAGTCGAGGAACTGGCGGCGGGACCCCTCGACCGTGCCCGCTTCGAGGCGACCGGCACCGGGCTCAACACCTGCCAGCAGGGCAGCCAGCTTGCCCACATCGACCGCCATATGCCCCACCTGCTCGACCGCGCCGAGGCGGCGTTGCACTGCAAGGACTGGCTCTACCTCAACCTGACCGGAGTGCGCGCCACGGACCCTTCCGAGGCAAGCTTCACTTTCGGCAATTTCCGCACACGGGCCTATGACGGCAGCGTGGTACAGGCGCTGGGCCTGTCGCACCGGCGGGCCCTTCTGCCGGAGATCGTCGACGGCTCGGACGTCACGCATCCGCTTACCGCGGAAGCCGCGGCGCAAACCGGATTGCGCGCGGGCACTCCTGTCAGCCTCGGCTATGTCGACATGGTGATGACGGCGCTCGGCGCGGGTGTCTGCGGTGACAGCGGGGACGCGGCCTGTTCCATCGTCGGTTCGACGGGCGTCCACATGCGCGCTGTCGGCGTAGACGCCGTCCATCTGAACAAGGAGAGGACCGGCTACGTGATCCCCCTGCCCGTTCCCGGCATGGTGGTCCAGATGCAGACCAACATGGCTACGTCGTTGAACATCGACTGGGTGCTTGGCCTGGCGGCCGGCGTGATGAAGGATCTGGGGCACGAGGCGAGCCATCGCAATCTCGTCGGGCATATCGAGGGCTGGCTTGCGGCAAGCCGCCCCGGCCAGATCGTCTATCAGCCTTACATTTCAGAGGCCGGCGAGCGCGGTCCGTTCGTCAATGCCGACGCGCGCGCGGCCTTCATCGGACTTTCAGCCGGCCACCGCTACGCCGACCTCCTCCGCGCCGTGATCGAGGGGCTCGGGCTCGCCATGCGCGATTGCTACGCCTCCATGGGCGACCTGCCGTCCGAACTGCGCCTCTCCGGCGGAGCGGCGCGCTCGAAAGGCCTGCGCGCCATATTCTCGGCCGCCGTTGGTGCGCCGGTCCGCATGTCGTCACGCGAGGAAGCCGGCGCGGCGGGCGCGGCCATGATGGCGGCCGTGGCCATCGGGGCCTATCCGGACATGCATGCCTGCATTGCCGAATGGGTCACGCCGCTGCTCGGCCCGGCCGAGCCGCCCGATCCAAAACTCGCCACCGCCTATGACAGGCTTTTCCCCGCTTTCCGCGGGGCACGGCATGCGCTCGGCCCGATATGGGAAGCGCTCGCCGCAGCGCGCCGGAAGGCATCCACGGGCGTAACGGCTCTTGAAGGAGAATGAGATGAGCGCCGAACCCAAAGCGGTCGATATCTTCATCGTCGGCGGCGGCATCAATGGCGCCGGTATCGCGCGAGACGCCGCCGGCCGCGGCCTGTCGGTGGTCCTGTGTGAGAAGGACGACCTCGCCGAGGGTACATCCTCCCGATCCGGAAAGCTCGTGCATGGCGGCCTGCGCTACCTCGAATATTACGAGTTCCGTCTCGTCCGCGAGGCACTGATCGAGCGCGAGGTCCTGCTCAAGGCCGCGCCCCACATCATCTGGCCGATGCGCTTCGTCCTGCCGCACAGCCCGCAGGACCGGCCGGTCTGGCTCGTTCGCCTCGGCCTGTTCCTCTCCGACCATCTCGGTGGCCGCAGGAAACTGCCCGGAACGCGCACGCTCGACCTGACGCGCGACCCGGAAGGCATACCGCTGCTCGACCGGTATACGCGCGGGTTCGAATATTCCGACTGCTGGGTGGACGACGCCCGTCTGGTGGCGCTGAGCGCCCTCGACGCAGCGGAGCATGGCGCCGAGGTGCTGACCCGGACGCCGGCCGTCTCGGCGCGGCGCGAGAACGGCGCCTGGACCATCACCACCCGAAGCGCCCTCACCGGAGAGACCCGCACCTTCCGCGCCCGCTGCATCGTCAACGCCGCCGGGCCGTGGGTTTCCGATGTCATCGGCCGCGTCGCCGGCTCGAATTCGACGCGCAACGTCCGCCTCGTCAAGGGCAGCCACATCATCGTGCCGAAATTCTGGGCGGGCGCGAACGCCTATCTGGTGCAGAACCACGACAAGCGTGTCATCTTCATCAATCCCTATGAAGGCGACAAGGCACTCATCGGAACCACCGACATCGGCTACGAGGGCCGGCCGGAGGACGTGAAGGCCGACGAGAACGAGATCGACTACCTCATCGCGGCGGTCAATCGCTACTTCAAGGAGAAGCTCCGGCGCGAGGATGTGCTGCACAGCTTCTCCGGCGTGCGGCCGCTCTTCGACGACGGCAAGGGCAACCCGTCGGCCGTGACGCGCGACTACGTCTTCGACCTCGACGAGAGCGGCGGGGCGCCGCTGCTCAACGTCTTCGGCGGCAAGATAACCACCTTCCGGGAATTGGCCGAACGCGGCATGCACCGGCTGAAGCACGTCTTTCCTCAGATGGGCTCGGACTGGACCGAGGCCGCGCCGCTGCCGGGCGGCGAGATGCCGAACGCGGACTACGAGACCTTCGCCAACGGCCTGCGGGAGGCCTATCCGTGGATGCCGAGGCCGCTGGTCCATCACTACGGAAGGCTGTACGGCGCGCGGACGAAGGACGTCGTCGCCGGCGCGACCAGCCTGGCCGGGCTCGGCCGTCACCATGGCGGACTGCTCTACGAAGCAGAAGTCCGCTACCTCGTGGCGAAGGAATGGGCGTTGATGCCCGACGACATCCTGTTCAGGCGCACCAAGCACTATCTGCATCTCAGCGAAGCCGAGAAGACCGCTTTTCGCATATGGTTCGAGACCGAGCGCACCGCCGATGCCGCGTGACGGACACAGATCGAGGATGAAGGCCGCGCACGAACGACAGGGGACCGGGCGAGCCGTGGATATACCATGCCGCTGACGCTCTCATTGAACACCAACCCGCTGGTCAACCGCTTCGCCGATGTGGACGATCTGGTCGACACGGTCGCGCGCGACCTCAGGCTGCGTGACATGCAACTGACCCACGAATTCATCAATCCGAGCTGGCCGGCGCCCGTCATCCCCCGCCTGACACGGAGGATGACGGGCGCCTTGCGGCGCACCGGCGTGCGCGTAACCAGCGGCATGACCGGGCCCTATGGCCGCCTCAACCATTTCGGACATCCCGATCGCGACGTGCGCCGCTACTATGTCGACTGGTTCAAGACATTCGCGGATATCATCGCCGATCTCAGCGGCGTCTCGGTGGGCACGCAATTCGCCATCCTCACGTTCAAGGACTATGACGATCCCGTGCGGCGCGAGGACTTGATCCGGATCGCCATCGACTGTTGGGCGGAAGTCGCCGAGCATGCGAAGTCGGCCGGTCTCCGCTACGTGTTCTGGGAGCCGATGAGCGTGGCGCGCGAGTTCGGCGAGACGATCGCCGAGTGCATGAAGTTGCAGGAGCGGCTGACCGCGGCCAGCATGGCCATCCCCATGTGGATGATGGCCGACATCGACCATGGCGACGTCACCAGTACCAACCCGGACGACTATGATCCCTACGCCTGGGCGCGGGCGGTGCCAAAAGTATCGCCGATCATCCACATCAAGCAGAGCCTGATGGACAAGGGCGGGCACCGGCCCTTCACCGCCGAGTTCAACGCCAGGGGCCGCATCCATCCCGAAGCCCTGCTCGAGGCTTTCGCCGAAGGCGGCGCCGTCGACAACGAAATCTGCCTCGAGCTCAGCTTCAAGGAGCGCGAGCCGAACGATCGCCAGGTCATCCCGCAGATCGCCGAAAGCGTGGCGTTCTGGGCGCCTTACATCGATACGGGCGCGGAAAGCCTGAAGGTCTGAGCGGCTAACTGGAAAGAACATGGCACGGCGCAACCCCGGACCCGACCCTGAAGAATCGCTGGCGCTTCGCGCAGCCTGGCTTCACTATGCAGGCGGCCTGACGCAGGCAGCCGTGGCCCGACGGCTCGGCCTGCCGTCGATGAAGACCCACAGGCTGATTGCCAAGGCGGTAGCCGACGGCGTGGTGAAGGTTTCCATCGACGGCGAGATCGTCGAGTGCGCCATGCTCGAACAGGAGCTCTGCCGGCGCTTCGGCCTGGATTTCTGCGAGGTTGCCCCCGACCTCGGCGAGGAGGGCCTGCCGCTACGCGCGCTCGGGCTCGCGGGAGCCGGCTTCCTTCGCCGCGAGATCGAGCGTGGAGAAGATCGTGTGATCGGGCTCGGCCACGGCCGCACGCTGGCGGCGGCCGTCCATCAACTGCCGCGTTTCGACGCCGGCGGGGTACGTTTCGTTTCGCTTCTCGGCGGGTTGACGCGCGACTACGCCGCCAATCCGCATGACGTGATGCACCGGCTGGCCGAAAAGACGGGCGCGCGCGCGCATGTCATGCCGGTGCCTTTCTTCGCCAATTCGGCAGAGGACCGTGGCGTGCTGCTCGCCCAGCGGGGAGTGCACACGATCTTCGAGATATCCAACAGCGCGACCCTGAAGTTCGTCGGCATCGGAACTGCGGATGCAGGCACTGAACTGGTTGCGACGGGCATGATCGAGCCGCGCGAGATCGCGGAAATCACCGCCGTCGGCGGCGTCGGAGAGATGCTTGGCCATTTCTTTGATGCCCATGGCCGCGTTCTGGAAACCACGCTAACGACTCGCACGCTCGCCGTCGACCTGGTGGGCCCTCCCGGCAGCCGAATCGTGGCGATCGCCGGCGGACCGTCGAAGGTCCAGGCGATTCGGGCGGTTCTGCTCAGCGCCCGCCTCAACGGCCTGATCACGGACGAGCATACGGCGCGCGCGCTTGCTAAGGACTGACGGATGACAGCAGGACCCCAGGTGTGGATTGGCACCAGCTGGAAGATGAACAAAACGCTCGGCGAGGCGACCGCCTTCGCCGAGGGGCTTCTTGCGGACGCCGCCGGCGATCCTCGCGTCCAGCGCTTCGTCATCCCGCCCTTCACCGCGGTGCGCGAGGTCAAGGCGATGCTGAAGGGCACCTCGGTCAAGGTCGGCGCCCAGAACATGCATTGGGCGGACAAGGGCGCGTGGACCGGCGAGATATCGCCGGTGATGCTCGTCGATTGCGGGCTCGACCTCGTCGAGCTCGGGCATTCGGAACGCCGGCAGCATTTCGGCGAGACCGACGAGACCATCGGCCTGAAGACCGAGGCAGCCGTCCGCCATGGACTCGTCCCGCTGATCTGCATCGGCGAAACGCTCGCGGAGCGGGAAGCGGGACATGCGCGCGCCGTGCTGGAAGCCCAGGTGAGCGGCGCGCTGTCGAAGCTCGATCCGGTCCAGAAGACGGCGCGGATCCTGTTCGCCTACGAGCCGGTCTGGGCGATCGGGGTCGACGGCATTGCGGCGAGTTCCGACTATGCCGACGCGCGGCACGCGGAAATCGGTGCCGCCGTGGAGGCGGTGCTCGGGCGCCGGGTGCCGTGCCTGTATGGCGGCTCGGTCAACGCGGAGAACTGCGCCGACCTTATTGCCTGCCCGAACATCGACGGGCTGTTCATCGGCCGCTCGGCGTGGACCGTCGACGGCTATCTCGACATCCTCGCCCGTTGCAGCGCGACATTCTAGAAGGAGACGATCATGAAACTCGCAATCGCAGGAGACAGCGCTGGCGAAGGCCTGGCCAGAGTCCTGGCGGAGCACCTGAAAGGCAAGCATCAGGTATCTGAAGTGTCGAGGACGGAGGCGGGTCCCGACCCCTTCTATGCCAATCTGTCGGATCGTGTCGCGAGCGACCTGCTGGCCGGCAAGTACGACCGCGCCATCCTGGTCTGCGGCACCGGCATCGGGGTCTGCATCTCGGCCAACAAGGTGCCGGGCATACGGGCCGCACTGACCCACGACACTTATTCGGCGGAGCGGGCGGCGCTTTCCAACAACGCGCAGATCATCACCATGGGCGCGCGCGTGATCGGACCTGAACTCGCCAAGTCCATCGCCGACGCATTCCTGAAGGAGAGCTTCGATCCGGAAGGACGCTCGGCCGGCAATGTCGCGGCCATCGACGCGATCGACGCCAAGTACAACGCGCGCTGAACATTGCGCGCCATCTGGGAAACGTTTGCCCGGCGAGGTCGCCTGTCGATAGTGTGCGCGAGGCAATAGCTGGAGGAAGCCCATGAGCCTAACGCAGAAGCTCATCAACGATGGCAACGCCGCCGTCGACGAGATGCTGGCCGGCATCATCGCAGCGCATCCCGAGCATCTGTGGCGGCCGGACCATGCACCGCGCGCGGTCCTCGCGAAGAACGGGCCGCGACCGGGCAAGGTGGCGCTGGTGATCGGCGGCGGCTCCGGCCACGAGCCGACCTTCCTCGGCTATGTCGGCAAGGGGCTCGCCGATGCAGCGGCGATCGGCAACGTCTTCGCCTCCCCGCCCCCGCAGCCGGCGGTCGACGCCGCGACAGCGGCAAATGGCGGCGCTGGCGTGCTCTTCATGTATGGCAACTATGCCGGCGACGTGATGAATTTCGACATGGCCGCCGAACTCCTCGAAATGGAGGGGATCGAGGCGCGTACGGTGCTGACGACCGACGATATCGCCTCCGCGCCCCGGGAGCAGCGCGAGAAGCGCCGGGGCGTCGCCGGCAACGTCTTCGTCTTCAAGGCAGCTGGCGCCGCCGCCGACATGATGATGGCGCTCGACGAGGTGGAACGCGTCGCGCGCCGGGCCAACGCCCGTACCTTCACCATGGGCGTGGCGCTTTCCTCCTGTTCGCTGCCGCAGACGCGCCGGCCAAGCTTCGACCTGCCGGTCGGCGAGATGGAGATCGGCATGGGGATCCATGGCGAGCCGGGCGTCAGGCGTGGTCCTTTGCGCTCCGCCAATGAAGTCGCGGACGAGATCATGGACGCCATCCTCGCCGAGATGGCCGCATCCGCAGGCGACCGGGTCGCGGTGCTGGTCAACTCTCTCGGCGCCACGCTGCTGATGGAGCTCTACATTCTCAACGCGCGTGTCGCCGAGCGGCTGAAAGCGGCCGGCCTTACCATCCACAAGACGCTGGTCGGACCCTATTGCACGTCGCTCGACATGGCCGGCGCGTCGATCACGATCATGCATCTCGACGCGGAGCTCCAGCGCATGATCGATCACCCCTGCGATTGCGCGATGTTCCGGACCTGACCCCATGGAATTCACGACACGGGACCTGAAGGCTCTTCTCGCCGCGCTGGCCGCGCGCATGGCAGCGGAGCGCGACGCATTATGCGCGCTCGACGGCGCGATCGGCGACGCCGATCACGGCATCGCCATGGAACAGGGCACAAAGGCCGCGGCTGAGGCCGCAGATACGGTCGACGGAACGCTGCAGGATATCTTCAACGCAGCCGCCAAGGGCTTCCTCAACGCCGTCGGCGCGTCATCCGGACCACTCTACGCCACGGCGTTCCTGCGCGCGGGCAAGCAAGCGGGCGCCCGCGCCTCCATGCCGCGCGATGGGCTCCGTGCGGTCATCGCCGCCATGCACGACGGCATCCAGCAGCGCGGCAAGGCCGAGCCCGGCCAGAAGACCATGCTCGACGCTTGGGGCCCGGCGGCTGAGGCAGCCGCAAGCAGCGCAGATGCCGACGACATCGCCGACGCCGCCCGGCGGGGCGCGGACGCGACCAGGGAAATGGTGGCGACGCTCGGGCGCGCGGCACGGTTGGGCGATCGCTCGCTCGGCCATCCCGACCCCGGCGCCGTCTCGGCAGCCATGCTGATCGAGGAAATCTGCGCGGCGATGAAAGGGACTGAGACCCGATAGGGCTTCAAGCTCGACGCCGGGGGCGCGAGACTTTTCTTCGCCTTTGTACAATAGCGGACAGCGCCGCCTTGTTGCCGTCATCAACCGTAATGGTTTCCGGCAAATCGATCTCTGCTGGGACCGCCTGACGCGTCGTGACCGAAGGACCGCTTCGCCCTCCGAAAGCCGAGGTGGCGAGCGACGCGCCACCCCGGCACCTCGTCCCGATAGCCTGGCGTGCGTGGCGCTCGGGGAC
>JBQCFA010000124.1:0-24293 GCA_051959695.1 Rhizobiaceae bacterium | reverse complement strand
GCCGTCTCGCCGCGATGCGCGCCCACTACCGCCTCGAGCAGGTTGGCGTCGCCCATGAAATCGGCGACGAAGCGGCTGGCCGGTGCGTTGTAGAGCTCGCGCGGCGTTCCGTCCTGGGCGACGCGCGCCGAACGCATGACGATGATGCGGTCGGAGACCGCCAGCGCCTCCTCCTGGTCGTGCGTCACGTAGACCACGGTCAGCGCCAAATCCTGCTGCAGGCCGCGGATTTCGTCCCGCACGCGGCGCCGGAGCTTGGCGTCGAGGTTGGAGAGCGGCTCGTCGAAGAGCAGCACTTTGGGCTCCAGCACGATGGCGCGCGCCACCGCCACCCGCTGCTGCTGGCCCCCGGAGAGTTCGCTCGGCTGCCGCTTCTCATAGCCGGAAAGGCCGACCAACGACAATTTCTCGGCCGCGCGGGCCTCGGCATCGGCCTTCTTCAGGCCCATCGCCCGCAACCCGTAGGAGACGTTCTCCATCACGTCCATGTGCGGGAACAGCGCATAGGACTGGAACACCATCGACACGTCCCGCTCGGCGGCCGACAGCGCCGTGACGTCGGTCCCGTCGATCAGGATACGGCCGCTCGACGCCTGCTCCAGCCCCGCGACCAGGCGAAGCGTCGTCGTCTTGCCGCAGCCGGAAGGACCGAGCAGCGTCACCAGCGAGCCCGGCGCGATGTCGAAGCCGACATGGTCGACGGCGACGACATTGCCGTAGCGCTTGGTCACGGCCTCGAAACGGACGGCCGGCTGTGCGGCGGTCGCGGCGTTCCTGGCTACGGTCGAATCGTTCATGCGCTCCTCCGTTCAGGCCGCGATCGGCAGGGCTTCGGCGCCGGCGCGCCGGCGCCCCAGGCTGCGCTCGCCGACCAGAAGCTGGATGCCGACGAGGATGACCATCATGAGCACGATCATCACCGCGGCATAGACGATGGCGATGCCGTATTCGCCGACATCGGCGCGGCCGACGATATAGACCGTCGCCAGATTGAACCGTCCCGTGGCCAGGAAGATCACCGCGCTCACCGCCGTCATGGCGCGCACGAAGCTGTAGATCATCGCCGTCACGATCGCCGGCTTCATCAGCGGCAGCATGACAAGCCGCAACGTGGCGAAGGATCGTGCGCCGAGTGTCAGCGACGCCTCGTCGAGGCTCTTGTCGATCTGGCCGAGATTGGCCAGGCCGGCGCGGATGGCCACCGGCATGTTGCGGAAGATGAAGGAGATGATGATGATCAGCCCAGTCCCGGTCATCTGGATCGGCGGCACGTTGAAGGCGAGGATGTAGCTGATGCCGACGACGGTGCCCGGAATGGCGAAGCTCATCATCGCCAGGAACTCGAATGCCGTGCGCCCGGCGAAATTCTGGCGGTCGAGCAGATAGGCGGTCAAAAGGCCGATCGCCGCCGTGAACGGCATCGAGATCAGCGCCAGCGTCACCGTCATCGTCAGCGACGGCCATGCCGAGCCTGAAAGGAACCAGCCGCCGACGCCTTTCTCGATGGAGAAGGCCGTGAGGAAATATTCCAGCGTCGGGGTGTTGTCGCGCCCGATCTGGTGGACGAAACCGCCGACCAGGATGATCGCATAGACGACGACGGTCAGGACGAGCCATGGAACGGCGATGCCGTAGGCGCCGAGTTTCAGGCCGCCCGGCAGCGGCGCGGGCATGCCGCCGTCGCCCTTGCCGCCGACGGTGACGTAGCTGCGCTTGCCTATCCATTGTCGCTGGATGAGGAAGGCGGCGAGCGTGAAGACCAGGAGCACGATCGCCAGCACCGCCGCGCGCCCCTGGTCGTGAGCCGCGCCCACGACGGCGAAGAAGATGTCGGTCGACAGCACGTTGTAATTGCCGCCGATCACCAGCGGATTGGCGAAATCCGCCATGCTCTCGATGAAGGAGATGAGGAAGGCGCTCGCCAGGCCCGGCCGGATCAGCGGCCAGGTCACGGTGCGGAAGGTCCGCCAGCGGCTGGCGCGCAGCGTCTGCGAGGCTTCTTCCATCGACGGGCTCACGCCCTGCAGGACGCCGACCAGCACCAGGAAGGCGATCGGCGTGAAGGCGAGCACCTGCGCGATGGTGATGCCGGCGACGCCGTAGACCCAGCGGCTGCGCGGAATGCCGAGATGGACGGACAGGTAGTTGGTGACGATGCCGGCGCGGCCGAAAAGCAGGATCAGCGCCAGGCCGATGACGAAGGGCGGCGTGATGATCGGCAGGACGGAAAGACCGCGCAGCAGCCATTTGGCACGCAGTTCCGTGCGAAGCGCGATCAGCGCAAGCGCCAGCCCGAGCGTGGTCGCCAGAAGGCCGACCAGCACGGCCACGAACAGCGTATTCCAGGCCACCCCGCAGCGGTTGCCGCCAACCAGGCAGTCGAGGCTCCATATATTGGCGTCGAAAAGCTTCTCGAAAAACAGCGCCGGCGCGAAACTGCCCGAATTGTCGCGGACGGCGGAGGACAGGATGGCGATCAGCGGATAAGCAACGAAGATCGCAAGCGTCGCGATGACGATCAGCAGCGATCCGATGACGAAGCGGTCGCCCTTGCACCAGCCGCGACCGGCGAAGTCGGCCGCCATCAGCATGAGCATGGAAAGCGCGTAGGCCACGGCGCCCCAGCCCATGCCCGGCTGCACCGGCCCCTTCGTGCCCGCAAGCTCGGCAAGCCAGCCAAAACCCCAGCCGGAATGGATGATCGCCAGTCCCTCGACCGCCATCCAGGCCAGCGCCAAGCCGCCCGAGACGGCCAGACCGCCTGTCCGGCGCCGCGCCCACAGCCACGTGACCGCTAAGAGCGGCAGGGCGAGCGGCAGGAGCCAGGGAGCGGCGTGGAGCCCCTGCAGGACCGCCGGGCCGTGCGCCGCGAAATCCGTCAGCCAGCCGAAGGAGAAGAAGCCGCCTTCGACCGTATACCATGGCAGGATCAGAAAGCCGGCCCAGGCAAGGAGAATCCACGCGCCGATATCGCCGGCCGGGAACGTGCTTTGTGCGTGCGGTGTCGGCCGCGTCATTCGGCGCCTTTCCGAAGGCGGAAATTATCAGGCGGGTGCAGTGTCATCGAATGCCTAAGCCCCCACCCGGCTCGCTTTGCTCGCCACCCTCTCCCCGGCGGGGAGAGGAGACGCCGGTCACGCTGTCGTTCGCTCTTCTCCCGGCCGGGGAGAAGGTGGCCAGAAGGGCCGGATGGGGGGACTGCCCCCATCCGCTAAACGGTCCTCGAAACCCTGACAGGCAGTAGATCACCCGCCGTTGCGGACTTCGTCGGTGAAGCGCTTGAGCAACCGCTTGCGCACCTCCGAGGAGCCGTATTTGGCGAAATCGTAGTCGATCAGCTTGATCTTATCGAGGTCCGGCGCTTCCGGCGGAACCGGGGTCGCCTTGTTCGACGGGATCTGGTAGCTGCCGTTGGGCGCAGCGAGCTTCTGCGCCGCCGGCGTCAGCGCCCAGTCGTAGAATTTCTTAGCTTCGTCTTCATGCTTGGCGCCCTTGACGATGCTCATCGAGCCGATCTCGAAGCCCGTGCCTTCACAGGGCGACACGACCTTCACGGCCGGGTTCTGCTTGGCTGCGAAGATGACGTCGTGCTGGAAGGCGACGCCGATCAGCGTCTCGCCCTTGGCGGTCGCCTGCGCCGGCGCGGCGCCCGCCTTGGTGTATTCGGCGATATTCTTGTTGAGCGCCTTGAAATAGTCGAACGCCTTGTCCTCGCCCATCAGCTGCACGACGGTGGCGAGCGCCGTCCACGCCGTGCCGGAGGAATTCGGGTCGGCCATCTCGACCTCGCCCTGGAATTCCGGCTTGATCAGGTCGGCCCAGCATTCGGGCGCCTTCAGGTTACGCTGCTTCAGATCGTCGGAATTGTAGCCATAGCCGAGAGCGCCGAGATAGATGCCGACCGTGCGGTACTTGGCGCGCGCCGCCTGCTTCTGGGCCCAATCGTAGAGATTGGAGAGTTCCGCCGACTTGTATTCGTCGGTCAGGCCCTCCTCGGCCGCCTGCAGATGCGGGTCGCCCGTGCCGCCCCACCAGATATCGGCCTGCGGATTGTCCTTTTCCGCGCGCAGCCTGGCATAGATTTCGCCGGCGCTCATGCGCGTCATGTCGACATTGACGCCGGTCTCTTTCTGGTAAGTCGTGGCCATGGCGCGGCACCACGCTTCGTCGACGCCGCAATACATCACAAGCGTCCGGTCCGCGGCATGGGCCGCGACACAGGAGCCGATGGCGGCCAGGACGGCGCCTGCCGCCAGGCCCGCCAGCCGCCCGAGACCGGAACGGCCTGAAACAGATGCTATGCGGGTATTCATCGAGGTTTCCTCCCTTGAAAGACGATGGCGGAGGCAACCAGAACCGGCAGGCCTCGCATGTCCGCGATGGTTGCACACGCGTGCACACTATTCAAGCCGGCTAAGAGCTTCTAACAGAGCCGGATGGACAGTCGGCAAGAGTCGAATTGACCGAGGCGGCCGCTTGCTCTTAACCAGAGGCGGTCGCGGCGAGACGAAGCCGGCACAGGGAGGGAAGATGTCGCGGGGAGAAGCGGCGAACGGCTTGGGCGCGGGCGCACCCGGGCAATCGCACGAAGCGCATCCAGCCGTCCGTCTCGATCGGGTGACGATCGAGTTCGGCATTTCCGGCGGCCAGAGGTTCCGGGCCGTCGAAGCGGCCGGCATCGCCGTCGGCGCGCATGAATTCGTCGCCATCATCGGCCCGACCGGTTGCGGCAAGTCGACCTTGCTGAACGCCGCGGCCGGCCTGCTTGCGCCCGCCGAGGGCAGGGTTGAGATCTTCGGCCGGTCGCTTTCGGGCATCAACCGCCAGGCAGGCTATCTCGTCCAGCAGGACGCCCTGATGCCCTGGAAGACGGCGCTCGACAATGTCGCGATCGGCCTGGAAGTCGCCGGCACGGCAGGACGCGAGGCGAAGGAGCGTGCCCGCTCCTGGCTGGCGAGGGTTGGCCTTGCATCCTTCGGCGAGCGTTACCCGCACATGCTGTCGGGCGGCCAGCGCAAGCGCGTCGCCCTGGCTCAGGTGCTGATCCGCGACCCCGAGATCATCCTGATGGACGAGCCGTTCGGTCCACTCGACGCGCAGACGCGCCTCATCATGGGCGACCTGCTCCTGAAGCTGTGGTCCGAGAACCGCAAGGCGGTGCTGTTCGTCACCCACGATCTGGAAGAGGCGATCGCCCTTGCCGACCGCGTCGTCGTCATGTCGGCGGGGCCGTCGGCCCGCATCATCGGCGATTTCCCGATCACGCTGCCGAGGCCGCGCGACATCTCCGAGATCAGGGGCGAAGCCGCCTTCCAGGCGCTGCATCGCGACATCTGGCACATGCTCAAGGGCGAGGTGCTCAAGGCCTATGGCAATGGCGGGATCGGAGGTGAGGCATGACACGGATCGGCCTCCTGGCCTGGCAGGTCGCCGTCGCGGCGATCATCATCATCGCATGGCAGGTCGCCTCGACCACTCATGTCGTCGGCGATCCGGACAAGATCGCCTTCTTCTTCTCCACGCCATCGGCCGTGGCCGCGCAGAGATGGCGCTGGGTCGTCGGCGGATCGATCTGGTATCATTTGTGGATCACGCTGCTCGAATCCATGCTCGCCTTCGTCATCGGCTCGGCGGCGGCGATCCTGGTCGGCTTCTGGTTCGCCCGCAAGCAGGCGCTTGCGGCCGTCTTCGATCCTTATGTGAAAGCCGCGAACGCGCTTCCCCGGGTCGTGCTGGCGCCGATCTTCACGCTCTGGTTCGGCCTGGGCATCTGGTCCAAGGTCGCGCTCGGCGTGACGCTGGTATTCTTCATCGTTTTCTTCAACGTCTACCAGGGCGTCAGGGAGGTGAACACCACGGTGCTGTCGAATGCGCGCATGCTCGGCATGAACGAGCGGCAGTTGCTGCGTCATGTCTATTGGCCGTCGGCGCTGTCGTGGATGTTCTCCTCGCTGCATACGTCGGTGGGCTTCGCGGTGGTCGGCGCGGTGGTCGGCGAATATCTCGGCGCCGCCGCGGGCCTCGGCTACCTTATCCAGCAGGCCGAAGGCGTCTTCGACGTGGGCGGCGTCTTCGCCGGCATGTTCGTTCTCGCCGCCTTCGTGCTCCTGATCGACTGGGCGGTGACGCTGGTCGAGCGGAGGTTGCTCGTCTGGCGCCCAGAAATCTCGAAACCGGGCCGGTAGGAACCCTGCGGGCCTTCAATGACCGGACAGGTCGCCAAGGAGGAAAGAATGAGACTGCTATCGAAACTGATCGCCGCGGCAGCGGCGCTTATGATGACGGCCGGCGGCGCCATGGCTGCCGGCAAGGTCACGCTCGCCATCGGCGGCGCCTCGTGCCTGTGCTACCTGCCGACGGTTCTCGCCAAGCAGCTCGGCGAATACGAGAAGGCCGGCGTCGACGTGAACCTCGTCGACTTCAAGGGCGGGTCGCACTCGCTGACCGCCGTGCTCGGCGGCAGCGCCGACGTCGTCTCGGGCTATTTCGACCACACGGTGGAACTGGCGGCCAAGAAGCAGCACCTGCAATCCTTCGTCATCTATGACCAGTATCCGGGGCTCGTCCTCGTCGTGGCGCCCGGCCAGACCGGAAAGATCAAGTCGGCCAAGGACCTCGAGGGCAAGAAGGTCGGCGTCAGCGCGCCGGGCTCCTCGACCGACTTCTTCCTCAAGTACCAGCTCGTCAAGGCCGGCCTGAAGGCGGACGCGGCCTCGGTCATCGGCGTCGGCCTCGGCGCCACCGCCATCGCCGCCATGGAGCAGGGCCAGATCGACGCCGCCGTCATGCTCGATCCCGCCGTCACCGTGCTGCAGACCAAGTACAAGGACCTGACCATCCTTTCCGATACTCGCACGCAGAAGGACACCGAGGCGGTGTTCGGCGGCGACTATCCGGGCGGTGCGTTCTACACCCGTCCGGAATGGATGAAGGCGCATCCCGAGGAGACGCAGGCCATGACCAACGCCATGGTCGCCACGCTGAAATGGATCCACAGCCATTCGGCCGAGGAGATCATGGCCAAGATGCCGGAGAACCTCGTCGGCCCCCACAAGGACGACTATCTCGCGGCACTGAAGAACACTGTTCCGATGTATTCGGAAACGGGCCTGATGGACCCGAAGGGCGCGGAAGCCGTGCTCGAGGTCTTCAAGGTCGGCTCGCCGGACGTCGCCAAGGCCGACATCGACATCACGCAGACCTACACCAACGACTTCGCCAAGAAGGCGGACGCAGCGGTTAAGTAAGGTCGGCTCGACCGCCAGCGCGGCGCCCGCACATCGCCGGAGCCGCGCTGCCCTATTCCATCACCGCGCTGTGGTCGATTGCCGGCGCCTGTGCCGGCTTGCGCAGGAGCCGGAGAAGCGGCACGGCCGCGATCGACAGGATCATCATCAGCTTGAAATCGTCGATGTAGCTGATGATGGTCGCCTGCAGGGTCACGACGCCGTCGAGCGCGGCGCGGCCCGCCGCCGTATAGGGGCTGAGCGCCTCGGCGATCGCCGGATTGCCGAAGGCAGGGTTGTAGGGCGTAACGTAGCTGGCGATGTCGGCGTGGTTGACCTGCGTGTTCTCGACCAGCAGCGCCGAAACCACCGAAATGCCGACGCTCGACCCGATATTACGCGACAGATTGTAGAGGCCGGTGCCCTCCGAGCGCCTTTCCGGCGGCAGCGTGGCGAATGTCACCGTGGTCAGCGGCACGAACAGGAAGCCGAGCCCAGCGCCCTGGATGAAACCCGTGCTTATGATCGTCCATTGCGAGACGTCGGGCGTCCAGCCGGCCATGTCGTCCATGGCCCAGGCCGTGATCAGCAGGCCGACCAGCAGCAGCCAGCGTGTATCCACCTTGCCGATGAGCCGGCCGACGATGAACATGCACATCATCGTGCCGAGGCCGCGCGGCCCCATGACGATGCCGGCGGTCACCACGGGATACCCCATCAGCGTCTGCAGATAGGGCGTCATCAGCGCGAGCGACGCCAGATAGGTGGCGCCGATGACGAAGATGAAGACCATGCCGACCGCGAAATTCCGGTCGAGGAAGAGCGTCGGGTTCACGAAGGTGCCCTTCGCGGTGAAGGTGTGCACCAGGAAGACGTAGAACGCCGAACCGCAGATGATCGCCTCGATGATTATCTCGCCCGAGGCGAACCAGTTGAGCTGCTCGCCACGATCGAGGAACATCTGCAGCGCCGCGATCGCCAGCGAAAGCGCGCCGAAGCCGAGCCAGTCGAGCCGCGCCCCGAGGTCCCTGCGCGTTTCCGTCACGAAGATCGAAACGCCGGCGAAGGCGAGCATGCCGATCGGCACGTTGATGTAGAACACCCAGCGCCAGCTTGCATTCTCGGTCAGCCAGCCGCCGATGACGGGTCCGAGCACCGGGCCGACCATGACCGATATGCCGAACATGGCCATTGCCGAGCCGCGTTCCTCGACCGTGTAGATGTCGAGCAGGATCGACTGCGCCAAAGGCACCAGCGCCGCGCCGAAAAGGCCCTGCAGCAGGCGGAAGCCGACGATCTGGAAAAGCGACTGCGCCAGTCCGCAAAGCACGGAGGCGACGACGAAGCCGGTGATGGAAACGAGCAGGATGCGCTTGCGGCCGAAGCGGTTGGCGAGATAGCCCGAGGGCGGGGTCATCACGGCAGCCGCGACGATATAGGACGTCAGCACCCAGTTGATCTGGTCGGCGCTCGCCGACACGCTGCCCTGGATGTAGGGCAGCGCGACGTTGGCGATCGTCGTGTCCAGCGCCTGCATGATCACCGAAAGGATCACGCAGGCGGTGATGGCGCCGCGATGGGCGACGGGCACGGTTGCGCCCGCTGGGGCCGTGTCAGCCATTTTTCTTGCCGAAACGATCGATCAGGTTGGAGATGAACATCGGCAGGCCGCGCGCATGGCCGGTATCGATCGACACTTCCGCGCTCATGCCGCCGCGAAGCGGCGGCTTGCCTTCCGGATCCTCGATGGTGACGCGCATGGGAATGCGCTGCACCACCTTCACCCAGTTGCCGGACGTGTTCTGCGCCGGCAGCAGCGAGAAGCTGGACGAGGAGGCCGGGCTGACGCTGGCCACCGTTCCATGCCACTCGACGCCCGGATAGGTATCGATGCTGATGGTGGCCTTCTGCCCCGGCCGGACGTGGGTGAGTTCGGTTTCCTTCGGGTTCGCCTCGATCCAAAGGTCCTTCGAGCCCACCAGGCTGAAGCCGGGTTGCGAGGATTCGAGGTACTTTCCGACCTGCAGTGAATCGACATTGGTGACGACCCCGTCGAACGGCGCCTTCACGACGGAATCGTCGAGGTCGCGCTGGGCGTCGCCGACCGCCGTCTCGGCCTGGATGTAGAGCGGATTGTCCTCCACCTTCTCCTCGGCATCGCCGCCGAGCTGGGCAAGCACCGACTGCGCCTGTGCCTTGGCGACGGTCCCCTTCTGCTGTGCCGAGACCAGGTCGTGCCTGGCCTGGTCAAAGCTCGCCTTGGACGCCGTCGAGGTCGCCAGCAGGTCCTGCTGGCGCTTGAGGCTCGCCTCGTAATAGGGAAGATCGGCCTCGGCCTGCGCGATCTGCGCCTGCATCTGCCGATAGGTCGCCTTGAGCGTCTCCACCTGGTTGCGGACCGTGCCGAGTTGCGCCCGGGCGGCGGCAAGCGCGCTCTCGAAGGAGGCGGACCTCAGCCGGAAGAGCACCTGGCCCTTCTTCACCTGCTCGTTGTCGTGGACGTCGATCTCCGCGACGGTGCCGGAGACATCTGTCGAGACGCCGAGTGAACGGGCGCGGATATAGGCGTTGTCGGTGGTCATGATCTGCCCGCCGACGACGTAGTAGTAACCGCCGGCGATCAATGCCACCGGCAGCAGCGCGAACAGGACGGATCGCTTCCAGTTGCGCCGGGCCTTGGTCGGGGGCTGCGGCGCCGCGAGTGGCGGCCGCATGGTTTCCGTTTCCGGCTCCATAGGCTCCGGCGCCACGGGCGATTCCAGTTCGTCGTCGGGGATGACGGGAGCCTTCATCTTCTCGCGGCTGTTGTCGAGCTGGATCACCCGGCTTTCGGAACGATCGTCCGGCCCGGCGTCCTCGTCGTACTTCCTGTCGGTGGAACCTACGCTATCCATGCACTTTCTCCTGGTCGGCGACAGGCGATGCGCATGCCGCGAGCAGATTGGTCTTGATCTGGCAAAGGGTGGCGAGCAGCTTCGCCTGCTCTTCCGGGGAGAGGCCGGCGAAAGCCTCGTTGCGCGTGTCCTGGCCCATGCCGCGCATCACTTCGAGCAGCGGATAGGCTTTCGGCGTGAGATAGAGCAGCCAGGCGCGCCGGTCGGTCGGGTGCTGCCGCCGCTCGATCAGCCCGCGCTCCCCCATCTTGTCGAGCAGGCGGGCGAGCGTGATGGGCATGATCTCCATCAACTCGGCGAGTCCGGCCTGGTTGATGCCTTCATTGCGCTCGAGATAGGCCAGCACCTGCCACTGCGCTCGGGTCAGGCCCGAAAGCCGCGACCGCTGCTCGAAACGCTTGCGCAGCAGGCGCGCCACGTCATGCAGCACGAAGCTGATATTTGGAGACGACGCTGTCATTTAATTGTATGCGTGCTTTTAATAACTGTGCTTATGATAACGGTGATATAGCCCCCCTTGATGCACCGCACAAGGCACGCTAGGCCCGGAAACGATCACAAAAACCGGATATGTTGCTGCGATGCAGCATTCCAGCGATGCAAAAATGGAGATTGACGCATGAAGGCCCTGACTGCCGCGCTTCTGGTCTTCCTGTCGGCGTCTTGCATCGCCGCCGCGGCGGACCAGCCGGTGAGATGCGCGGGCGTGGCGCTGATGGGGGCGGCCCAATTGGCCTGCAGCCATGTCGACAAGAAGGCTCCGTCGCAATTCTGCAATTTCAGCTGGGCTCTCCATTCCGACAGCGAAGGTGCCAGGATCGAGGAAGGCTCCTTTCTGATCGCGCCCGGCACGCAAAACATCATGGTCTATCAGGGCAGCGGGTTCGACCGGGCTCTTTCCGACCCGGTTGTTATGTGCCACGGCCGCGGGAAAAAGGGCTGACCGGCTTTCGACGCCTCATCCTAGAACCGTTCCGTTCGTCCGACGTATTGACATTCGGCCGTCCTGACCCGACTTCCTTGCGTCCAAGGCGTGTCGGAGGAGACCAACCCAATGGCCGAACCAAGACGAACGACGACCTCTCGAACGACGATCGATACGGCGGAGGTGGAGCGCTTTTCCGCCCTTTCCGCCGAATGGTGGAATCCGAACGGCAAGTTCCGTCCTCTGCACAAGTTCAATCCCGTGCGGCTTGCCTATATCCGTGACAATGTCGCCGCCCGCTTCGGCCGCGACCCGCGCGCCGCGCATCCTCTCAAGGGCCTGCGCTTGCTCGACATCGGCTGCGGCGGTGGCCTCCTGTGCGAGCCGATGGCGAGGCTCGGCGCCGAAGTCGTCGGCGCCGACGCCTCCTCGACCAACATCGAGGTGGCGCGCCTGCATGCGGCCGAAAGCGGCGTCACCGTCGACTATCGCGCCACCACCGCCGAGGCTCTCGCCGACGCCGGGGAGAAATTCGACGTGATCCTCAACATGGAAGTGGTTGAGCACGTCGCCGACATAAATCTCTTCATCGGCAAATGCGCCGAGATGCTGAAGCCGGAAGGCGTCATGTTCGTCGCCACCATCAACCGCACGCTGAAGGCGCTCGGGCTGGCGATCATCGGCGCCGAATACGTGCTGCGCTGGCTGCCGCGCGGTACCCACCAGTTCGGCAAGCTCGTGCGCCCGGAGGAACTGGAGCGCGCGCTCGCCGACGCCGGCCTGCGCATCGCCGACCGCACCGGCGTGGTCTACAGCCCGCTCGCCGATCGCTGGCAGAAATCCCGGGACATGGACGTCAACTACATGGTGCTGACGGAGCGCGTGCCGGCCGAAGGTTAGTCTTCGTAAAGATTGTCGAGGAAATCCCTGTCGGCCGGCAAGCCCTTCTCAGGATCGCCTTTAACTCGAAGCTCCCGTGCGAAGGCAACGCTTCTTTCATCCGGGGCAACGGGTCCGCAAACCTATTGCCGCGCCTGCGCCTTCGTCGTCATGGCGACCCCGGCCATGATGATTGCCGCGCCAGCCCAGGTGGCCAGCTGGTAGCGCTCGCCGAGGAAGACCGTTCCGGCCACCAGTCCGAGCGCGGCCGCCACATATCCGATCTGGCTGAGATAGACCGGCCCGCCGACGGCCTGCAGGCGGAAGAAGAAGGCGAACATCGCCGCGGCCGCCGCCATCTGCGCCAGCGTCAACAGCGGCACGCCGGCGAGCGGGCCGAGCGGCACGCCGCCATTGAGCAACAGCGAGACCAGCACCAGCATCGCCGCGGCGGCGAGATGGCTGCCGGCGGCAAGCTCGATCGGCCCGGCCTCCTTCGGCCAGTCGAGGGTGCGGTAGATGTTGCCGCAGGCGAGGCTGAAGGGGATGGCGAGCCCGATCAGGATCCAGACGGGATCCGCCGGCCGGCCCGCCTCGCCGCGCGTCAGCGAGACGATCAGCGCGCCGAGGAAACCGACCACGATACCGGCTGTGCCGAGCGCGCCCGGTCGCCGCATGCCGAGCAGGACGGACAGCGTCAGCGTGATGACGGGCGAGAGCGTGAACATGATGCCGGTGAAGCCGGCGCCGAGATGCGGGATGGCCGACATGATGAGCAGGTTCGGGAAGGCGTAGGAGATCGCCGCCGTGATGGCGAAATAGCGCAGCCTCCCGCCGTTTGGCCACCTTGCCTCACCCCGCGCGAGCAGCGCGGCGAGCAGCACCGAACCGGCGCCGAAGGAGATGACCAAGGCCCAGATCACGGGTTCCACCCCGGCCGCGCCCGACAACTTGCCGAAGGGCAGCGACAGGCCGAGCAGCATTCCGGTGATCAAGAGCAGGCCGACGGCGGAGTTCCAGATCGCCAGTCTCATCGCCGTTTCCCCTCGCGTCACCTGTGTTGCCGCCCTGCCGGTCCTGGACAGCGCTGATTCGGACATTCTCTGCATCCGGCGCACCTCTATGGGACATGCAGCATGGTCATGCCCCTCGGCAAGTCGGTCATGTCCATCGCCCCGTGGTATCGACGAATTTCGCGCGACGATGATATGCAGGGGCATGGATGCGCTCCCCTTTACGCTGCGCCCGGCGCTTGAAACGGACCACGATGGCATCGCCGGCATCTGGCATGAAAGCGCAAGCCTGCCCGGCGTCGGTCCCGCGCTAATGCCGACGCCGATCGAACTGCGCGAACGTATCGCTCGCGAGATCGCCGCGGGCTGGGTCGTAACGAGTGCCGTCCGCGACCGGGAGATCATCGGGTTCGTGGCGGTGACGCCGCATCGAGCCGTCCTCAACGAGATATTCGTTCGGCCAGCCTCGATCGGGCGCGGCATAGGCAAGGCGCTGCTTGACTGCGCCAAGCGCACGATGCCCCAGGGATTCGTCCTCTACACGCGAGCGACCAATATGCGCGCCCGACGGTTTTACGAGCAGGCCGGCCTGACCCACTTTCTCGACGGCATCCACCCCAGCAGCGGTGACCCCGTCGCCCACTATGCCTGGAAAATGCCTTGAGCAGGCCTTGCTCGCCAGAGACGGGCGGAGCCATCCCCCAGCGGGAAGGCGGGCCGTCGCAGCGCTTCGTTTCCCCCTACCCTTGATCACAGGAGAATGCCTTGCAGGCCGTGTTCGTCGACGCCAACGAAACGCTCGCCGCCGTTGCGGACCGGCTGCTGAAAGCCGGCGACCCGCGGGTGACGATAAACCGCGGGCCCACGATCACGCCTGCCGAGCTGCCCGACGTACTTGGCGAGGCCGAAATCGCCATCATTGACCACACCCATCTTCCCCTCGCGATCGCCCTGAGCTGCAAGGCCCTGAAGCATGTCGTCTTCCTGGGGACGGGGCCGCGCAGCTACATGGACGTGGACGCGCTGGCTCAGAACGGCATCGCGGTTCATATCGTCAAGGGCTACGGAGACACGGCTGTCGCCGAATTCGCCTTCTCCCTGATGTGGGCCGCCGCGAAAAACCTCGCGAGCATGGACCGGGCCATGCGCTCGGGCGAGTGGCGGCGCACCGAAGGCATGCAGCTGACCGGCAAGACGCTCGGCCTTGTCGGCTTCGGCGGCATCGCGACGGAGCTTGCCCGCCTGGCCTTCGGCTGCGGCATGAAGATCATTGCCTGGAACCGCTCGCCCAAGACCTGGCCGGGCGTCGAATTCGTCGACCTCGACGGCGTTCTGGAGCAGTCCGACGTCCTCTCGCTGCATCTGTTGCTGACGGACGAGACAAAAGGCTTTCTTTCGCGAGGGAAGATCGCGGCGATGAAGCCGGGGGCCATCCTGGTCAATACGGCGCGTGGCGCGCTGGTGGACGAGGACGCGATGATCGAGGCGCTTCGCTCGGGGCACATCCGCCATGCCGGGCTGGACGTCTATGCGCTGGAGCCGATGCCGGCGGGGCACGTGCTGACCACGCTGGAGAACGTCACCCTGTCCGCCCACTCGGCTTTCCGCACGCCCGAAGCCAGCGAGAACCTGATCGGCGCTGCGCTGGACCATTGCCGCCGCATCGCGGCTGACGCGAGATGAGGGAATGAGAGCGGACGGGACAAACGAGCAGCGCCGAAAAACGCCCGGACGGGCGCCACTTCAGCGGCAGCGCATCCGCGCGTCGAAGCCGACCTTGCCCAGCGTGGGAGCGAAGGTCTGGCGGCTCAGTTCCTGTCGTCCGGGAATACCGGGATCGGCATGAACGCGACGCCGTCCTCCACGAGGCCCTTCGTTTCCTCGGGCGTCGCCTCGCCGTAGATGCCGCGCGGATCGGCTTCTCCGAAATGGATCTTGCGCGCTTCCTCGGCAAACTTGTCGCCGACATAGTCGGCGTTCTCCCGCATCTTCTTCGACAGCGCCTTGAGCTGCGCCATCGCCTCTTTCTGCTGGGCGTCCATGGCAAGCGCCATCGTCTCGCGCTTGCGCCCGGTGGAAACGGCCGGCGCCATCAGCGCCTTCTCCACCCTGGTCGAGCCGCATTGGGGGCAGCCGATCAGCCCGCGCTTCTTCTGCTTGTCGAAATCATCCGAGTTGCGAAACCAGCCGTCGAAGGAGTGGTCGTTCTGACAGGTAAGCGAAAACCGGATCATGATGCCTTACGCTGTTCGGCAAGCGACGCGCCGGCCGTCCGCACGGCAAACTCCCGTGCATTCCTGAGATTGGGTATCTTGGCGCGCGCCGCGGCCGAGGCCGCGACATCGATATCCGTGACGATCACGCCCGGCTCGTCATGGTCGGCTTCGGCGACGATGTGGCCCCACGGATCGACGATCATCGAATGGCCGTAGGTTTCGCGCCCATCCTCGTGCAGGCCGCCCTGGGCGGCTGAAATGACCCAGGCGCCGTTCTCGATGGCGCGGGCGCGCAGCAGCACGTGCCAATGCGCCTCGCCGGTCTGCCTCGTGAAGGCGGCCGGCGTCGTCAGCACCTCGGCGCCCGCCATCGCCTGCGCGCGGAAAAGCTGGGGGAAGCGCAGATCGTAGCAGACCGCCAACCCCAGCCGCGCCTGCGGCAGATCGGCGATGACCGTTTCGCGGCCGGGCTCGTAGGTCGAGGATTCGCGCCAGCTCTCGCCATTGTCGAGATCGACGTCGAACATGTGGATCTTGTCGTAGGTCGTGACGAGGTTCCCGCCCGGATCGAACAGGAACGCGCGGTTGGCGACCTTGCCGTCCTCGCGCGCGATCGCGGTGGAACCGACATGGATATAGATGCCGAGTTCGCGGGATAGGTTCTCGGCAGCTCCGGCGACGAGGTCGGTCGATTGCGGCCGGAGCGAGGCGAAAAGGGATTTGCGGTCGCGTTGCAGCGCCCCCGTCATCTCCGGCGACTGCACGTAGCGCGCCCCCTTCCCGGCGGCCTCGCGGACGAGCGCCGCGAAATCGGCGGCGTTGCGCGCCGTGTCCGTTCCGGACCGCATCTGCACCGCCGCTACCCTGAAGCTTGCCATCGCTCTCTCCTTTGGGTTCCCGCTACGCCACTTCGCCGGCGAGCAGGGCGTCGAGCTTGCCCGCGGCGTCCAGCGCATGAAGGTCGTCGAAGCCGCCGACATGGCGTCCGTCGATGAATATCTGCGGGAATGTCGCGCGGCCGTTGGCGCGCTGGGTCATCTCCTGCCTAAGCTCTGGCGAGAAGCTGGCGTCATGTTCCGTATAGGCCGCGCCCTTGCTGTCGAGCAGGCGCTTGGCGGCCTCGCAGTAGCCGCACATCATCCTCGTATAGATCGTGACCTCGGCCATCGCCGCCTTCCAAGCCCATGCGCCCGGCCCGAGGCCGGCGCGACAATCATGCTGACTTATATAGTCTCTGGCTCGTCCGGCCGAAAGTCCCCCGGCAGTACCCGCGCGAACGTAAGCACGTCGACCGCCGCCGCGCCGCCGCGCTTCAGCGCCCTGGCGGCTGCCGACACGGTGGCCCCCGTCGTGTAGACGTCGTCCACCACGAGCACCCGGCGCCCACGCACCGCGATGTCGGCTTCGGCCGGGACGCGGAAGGCGCCGCGCACGTTCGCCTCGCGCTCGCTGAGGCCGAGGCCGACCTGCTGGCGCGTGACCTTCACCCGCTGCAGCGCCATCGGCCCGAACGGTTTGCCGGAGCGGCGCGCCAGCGCCCGCGCCAGTTCCGCCGACTGGTTGAAACGCCGCCACAGGAGCCGCCGGCGATGCAGCGGCACCGGCACGATGATTTCCGCGTCGGCGAGAAGCTCGGCGCCTGCCCGCGCCATCCACCCCGCCATCCATGGCGCCAGATCGGCACGGTCGTGATACTTCAGTCCCTGGACCATGCGCGTGGCCACGCCCTCGTACGAGACGGCCGCCCGCGCTCGCTGGAACGGCGGCGGATTGGCGATGGCCCCGGCGGAAAGGACGCCGGCGCCCATGTCGTGGGAAAACGGCGTCCCCATGGCCTCACACCACGGACGTTCGAGAAAGCGGACCCTGGGCCAGCATTGCCCGCACAGAGTGCCCGGCTGCGCGACGATGCGACGGCATCCCGCGCAAAGCGGAGGGAACAGCGTGCGTATCGCCAGCCCTGCCGCGCCCGAAGCGAAACCCCTTGTCGCCGCCCCCTTGATATCCACCACGCGATCCGTAAGTGCATTCACCAATGCGATGAATTCCGACATAGCAGAATTCACGCTGCTTATCGATGCGGGCAAGGACGATGGAGCGGATCTTCGATACGGAACTCCTGGTCGCGCGCAAGAGGCGTGCCCTCCGTGCCGGCCCTGACGGAGCCGATTTCCTCATGCGCCGCGCCGCCGATGACTTGGCGGATCGGCTGTCGACGGTGGGGCGCGACTTCGCCGAGGCCGCGACTTTCTTCTGCCAGACCGACGATGCGGCTGAAGCCCTGCGCCGAAGCGGCAAGGTCTCTCACAGCCGCCGCGTCGAGGTCGACGGGGCCATGCTCGGCGCCCGGGACGGGATCGTCGCGGCGTCCGAAACGGTTCCCCTGCCTGCGGAAAGCATCGACCTCGCCGTCTCCCTGCTTTCGCTCCATTCCATGAACGACATTCCCGGCATGCTGATCCAGATCCGCCGCGCGCTTCGGCCCGACGGGCTGTTCCTCGGCGCCCTGGCCGGCTCGGGCACGCTGGCCGAACTGCGCGAATCCCTGCTTGTGGCGGAAACCGAGATTTTTGGCGGCGCCAGCCCCCGCGTCGCCCCTTTCCTCGACGTGCGCGATGCCGGCGGCCTCCTGCAGCGCGCCGGCTTCGCGCTGCCCGTGGCCGACGCGGAGACGGTGCGCGTGCGCTACGCTTCCATGTTCGAACTGATGCGCGACCTGCGCGCCATGGGCGAGACGAGCGTGCTCGCCGCGCGACCGCGCCGGCCGGCGCCGCTACGCCTCTTCGCGCGGGCCGCGGAAATCTATGCCGAACGGCATGCCGATCCCGACGGGCGGATTCCGGCGACATTCCAGATCGTGTGGCTGTCGGGTTGGGCGCCGCATGCTTCCCAGCAGCAACCGCTCAGGCCGGGCAGCGCCAAGGCGCGGCTGGCGGACGCGCTGGCGCCGGCCGGGAAGACGAAACCGTGAATTCAGGCCTCAATGATAGCTGAAGGCCTCGACCATCCTGCTGTTGTTGTCGCTGAACAGAAACTGGATGGCGTTGGACAGCGCCGTGATGCCGACGATGGCCGCCAGCGATATGAGCACGGCGATCAAGCCATATTCCACGGCGGTCGCGCCGCTTTCGTCTTCGATGAATCGCCTCAACATGCCGGGCCTCTTTGGCTCTTTATGGGCCGCACTCTAAATTCCTCGCGTTAAAAAAGGTTAACGCGACGCACTTAATCTGGACTTAACAGGAAAGGACGGTTTGCCGCCGGCTTCAGCAATCGCCGGTGCGCACGCCATTGAAGTGGATGACGCATACGGAAGCCGGCGTCTCCTGCAGAACGCTGCGGTGCAGCGTGTATATCTTGTTGGTGGGGACCGATCCCGTCGCCATCCGGTCGATACCGGGCGCCGCCACCCGGGCCATTCGGGTCTGCTTGTCGAGCATCGGCGCCAGCAGCAGCGCGATGGCGACCGCGGTCGAGCCGAAAAGGAGGGCGATCCGGATCGCTCCGCTCTGGACGATTTCGAGGATCGGACCGCGCTCAGCGCGGAATTTCTGCCATTCGCCGTCGTCGAACATGCCTGCCCCGTCCTTTGCGGCGCGTTGCGCCGAATGGCGCGCCGATCGGTTAAATTTTCCACATCGGGCTAAAGGATTGATTAACGCTCGGCTGGACATGCGCGCCCGGTAGGCGCCGGAACTCGCTGGTGCCGTTCGCCGTCCGCCCCGACGGCTTTCACAGCAGGTCGATGAGATGGGCGATCAGCGGCTCGTCCGCCGGCGGCATCGGATAGCCGCGCATATCGCGCGGCCGCACCCATTTGAGCTTCTGCCCCTCGCGTGGCGCGGGGACGCCCCAGAATCGGCGGCACACATAGAGCGGCATCAAGAGGTGGAATTTCTCGTAGGAATGGCTGGCGAAAGTCAGCGGCGCCAGGCAGGCGACCTTGGTCTCGATGCCGAGCTCTTCCGTGAGTTCGCGCACCAGCGCCTGCTCCGGCGTCTCGCCCGGTTCGACCTTGCCGCCGGGGAATTCCCACAGGCCGGCCAGCGTCTTGCCTTCAGGGCGCTGCGACAGGAGCACGCGTCCGTCCGTGTCGACGAGGGCGCAGGCGGCCACCAGGAGGAGCGGAAGCGATGCCATCATGGTCTATTCTTCCGGCGGTCGGCGGTAGTGATAGCGGTAGAGCTCGGTAAAGCCGAGCGCGC
This sequence comes from Rhizobiaceae bacterium, assembly GCA_051959695.1. Taxonomy (GTDB): domain Bacteria; phylum Pseudomonadota; class Alphaproteobacteria; order Rhizobiales; family Rhizobiaceae; genus Mesorhizobium_L. Next base: position 4,935 of record JBQCFA010000124.1, on the reverse strand, counting down.
GATAGACACTGAGCGCCGGTCCGTTGTCCGCCTGCACCTGCATCCATGCCTCGCGCGCGCCGTGCGACCGCGCCCATTTCAGGGCCGAGAGGATCGTCCGCCCGGCATATCCCTTGCCCCGCTCTTCCGGCGCCGTGGCGATCTCGAAAAGCCCGGCCAGATCGCCGTCCTGGACGCACACCGCCGTGGTCACCGGCTCCTTGTCGTGCTCCAGCACGAAGAGCCCTGCCCGCGGCTCGATCGAACCGATGATCTCCGAAAAGCCCGGCCTCAGCGTCGGGTCGAGATTGCCTATGCGGATGGCGGCATTGATGAAGCGCACCACGTCCTTGAGCGGGATCTGGTCGAGCGCCTTGTCGATGAGCGGGTGGGAAAGCGGCATGCGCATGATCAGCGACTCGTCGAAGCGCGACCAGCCTTTCCCTTCCAGATGAGCGGAAAGCGCCGCGCCGGAAAGCGGCGACATGCGGAAGGTGAGCGGCCTGCCATAGGCTTCGAAGCGTCTGGCCGCCCTTGCGATGCGCTCGCCGAGGCGGCCGGCGTCGGAAGGGTCGAGCGGATTGACGGAGTTCAGCCGCTTGGCGGGATGGCCTGCGGTCAGCCGGATCGCCCAGGTGCCGTCATAGTGCACGGAAGCCGCCGGCCACGCGCGGAAGCCCGCGGCTTCGTAGCGGCGCACCGTCGCCAGCTCGAAAGGGGCCGGGCGCTCGGGATCCATGCGGCGCGTCAGCTCCGGTAGTCGCCGTTGATGGCGACGTATTCCTTGGTCAGGTCGCACGTCCACACCGTCGCCTTGCCGGAGCCGAGCCCGATATCGACGCCGATGCGGATCGCGTCCCGCTTCATGTAGGCGGACGTATCCGCCTCCGAATAGGCAGGGTCGCGCTCCCCCTGATGCGCCACGCGGATATCGCCGAAGAAGATGGCGAGCCGGTCCCGGTCGGCCGGCTCGCCGGCCTTGCCGACGGCCATCACCACTCGGCCCCAATTGGCGTCCTCGCCGGCGACGGCGGTCTTGACCAGCGGCGAGTTGGCGATCGACAGCGCGATGCGCTTCGCCGAGCGCGAGGACTTGGCCCCGGTGACGGATATCTCGATCTCCTTGCGCGCGCCCTCGCCGTCGCGCACGACCTGCAGCGCCAAATTCCTGAGGATGCGGTTGAGCGCCCGCCGGAACGGCGCGAGCCTCGGGTCGCGGGGATCGGCGATCGAGGGTGCGCCGCGCCGCGCCGCCGCGCCGGTTGCGAAGAGGAGAAGCGTATCGCTGGTCGAGGTGTCGCTGTCGACGGTGACCGCGTTGAAGCTCTTGCCGACGCCCTTGCGCAGCATTTCCTGCAGCACGGGCGCCGCGATCGCCGCGTCAGTCGCCACGAAGGAAAGCATCGTCGCCATGTCGGGCGCGATCATGCCGGCGCCCTTGGCGATACCGTTGATCGTCACCTCGGTATCGCCGATCCTGACGGTCGCGGTCGCATATTTCGGATAGGTGTCGGTGGTCATGATGGCCTTACCGGCTTCCGCCCAGCCGCCGCTCTCCGCTTTCTTCGCCAGGCCCTCGAGAAGATGGGCGAAGCGGCCCGCGTCGAGCGGCTCGCCGATGACGCCGGTCGAGGCGAGGAACACCTCGTCCGCCCTGCAGCCCGCGGCCCTGGCCGCCGCCTCGCCCGTGATGCGCGTCGTTTCGCGCCCCTTCATCCCGGTGAAGGCGTTGGCGTTGCCCGAATTGACGACCAGCATGCGCGCCGAGCCGCCTCCGAGGTTCTGCCGGCAGAAATCGACCGGCGCGGACGGGCATTTCGAGCGCGTGAAGACGCCTGCGACCGTCGTGCCCGGGTCGAACGCCATCACCATCAGGTCGGTGCGTCCCTTGTACTTGATGCCGGCCTCGGCCGTGGCGATGCGGACGCCGGCGACGGCCGGCATCTTGGGAAAACGCTTGGGCGCGAGCGGAGAAACGGAAGCGGACATGGGTTGACCCTGCGACACGGGAAAAGCCCGCCTCGTTTGCCTCAGCGCGTGACGATGCGCAAGGTTCATTCACGCGGAAGGCCGGGCGCCTCCATCACCTGTCCCGACGACTTGACCTTCGCCGTTCCGCCCTCCTCGTCGAAGAATTGACCAAGCAGTGGCCCGATGCGGGACAGTTCGTCGAGATGAGCGCCGGAAAGCTCTTCCAGGCAGGCATTGGCACGCTCGGTCAGGCCCAGGAGCACGCGCCGCTGGTCGTTCTCGTCGTGCAGGCGCACGACCAGCCCGCTGTCGACGAGACGGTTCGCCAGTTCGACGGCGCTGTGATGGTGGATGATGAGCCGCTCGGCGAGGTCTCCGACGGAGATCGGGTCGCCGCCGCGATAGCCCTTGATGACGAGCAGAGCCTGATGCTGGCGTGGCGTCAGCCCGGCCTTCCGCGCCGCCTTCTCGCTGAAATCGAGAAAACGACGCAGGACATAGCGGAATTCAGCGAGCGCCGAATAATCCGATTGGGTCGGCCTGGATCGTGGCATGGCGAATAACTCCGTGCGTCATCCTGCCCGCCGGAGGAATGCGCGTCCAGCAGCAAACAGCCCTTGAAATTTTATATCGTGTTACGATAGAAAGCGCACATCCTAGCGCCCCGAATCCGAAATTCGCATCATTTGCGGGAAGCGCCAGACGAATTTCGGATTCGAAAAGGGCACTGGCAAGCTTATGATTCTAGTGCGGTTTTCGGATTTGAAATTCGTGCGCTATCCTCGATCCATTCTGTAACGAATTTCAAATCCACCACACTAGTCGCAACGCCCGAAACGTCGCGCACTCCCGTGCGGAAAGAAACTGTCGTGTCGAAATCCATCATGCCGGAGCATCGCCGCCTCGGCGATTTCACCATGGACGCGCGCGTCCTTTTCATCGCCGCGGTGGCGGTCGTCGTCGCGACGGCGGGCGTGGCGGTCGGATACGCCCTCCTGAAGCTGATCCATCTGTGCACCAACATCGCCTATTTCGGCGAATTCAGCCTCGCCAACCTGCACATCGAGGACAACAGGATCGGCTGGTGGGCGGTCCTGGTCCCGGTCGCCGGCGCGTTCATCGTTGGGCTGATGGCGCGCTTCGGCAGCGAGAAGATACGCGGACACGGCATTCCGGAGGCCATCGAGGCGATCCTCCTCGGCCGTTCGCGCCTGAGCCCCAAGGTCGCCATCCTGAAGCCGCTCTCCTCGGCGATCGCCATCGGCACGGGCGGACCGTTCGGCGCGGAAGGTCCGATCATCATGACCGGCGGCGCGGTCGGTTCCCTGATCGCGCAGATGCTGCCCGTCAGCGACAACGAACGCAAGACGCTGCTCGTGGCCGGCGCCGCCGCCGGCATGACCACCGTGTTCGGCACTCCGATCGCCGCCATCATGCTGGCCGTCGAACTGCTCCTCTTCGAATGGACGCCGCGCAGCTTCATTCCCGTCGCGGTCGCGACCATCGTGGCGGAGGTCGAACGTACCGCGCTTCACATGCCATCGCCGATCTTCCCCTTCGACGGCACCTCCGACATCAACCTCACCATGCTGCTGTGCTGGGTATCGGTGGGCGCGGCCAGCGGCCTTCTGTCGGGACTGCTTACCCTTTTCGTCTATGCCTGCGAGGATGGCTTCCAGAAACTGCCGGTCCACTGGATGTGGTGGCCGATGCTCGGCGGCCTCGTCGTCGGCATCGGCGGCCTGATCGACCCGCGCGCGCTCGGCGTCGGCTACGACAATATTGCCCATCTGCTGACCGGCCAGACGATCGCCATCGCCGCGCTTACGCTGCTTGCGGTCAAGGCGGTCGTCTGGGCGGTGGCGCTGGGGTCGGGCACGTCGGGCGGCGTGCTGGCCCCGCTGCTCATCATGGGTGGCGCGCTCGGCGCGTCGCTTTCCGGTTACCTGCCTTCGGCGAGCCCCGGGTTCTGGGCGCTGCTCGCAATGGCCGCCACCATGGGCGGCACCATGCGCTCGCCCCTGACCGCGACCTTCTTCGCCACCGAACTGACCGGCAACACGCATGTGCTGGTGCCTCTGATCGCCGCCTGCTCGGCGGCCCATCTCGTCACGGTGCTCCTGATGAAGCGTTCCGTTCTGACGGAGAAGATCGCCCGCCACGGCCACCACATCACCCGCGAATACCGGGTCGATCCGTTTCAGTTAACGCGGGTCGGCGAAGTCATGACACGCCAGGTGCAATCGGTGCCGGCCTCGATGACGCTGCACCGCGCGGTCGCCTTCCTCACCTTGCCGACCACGCGTCATCCGAGCTTCCCCGTCGTCGACGAGGCGAACCATGTGCTCGGCATCGTCGATCCGCCCTCGGTGATAGCCTGGCGTCACGCCGGCCGGCATCGCAACGCCACGCTCGGCGAACTGCTCGCCGGCTCGAAGATCACGCTCGCCTATCCTGACGAGTATCTGGAGATCCTGGCCGAGAAGCTGATGAAGGCCAACATCGCCCATCTGCCGGTCGTCTCGCGCGAAGAGGAGAAGCTGGTCGGCTATGTCGGGTGGAAGGACCTGATGCGGGTCCGGCTGAAGCTGCGCGCGGAGGAGCGCGACCGCTCGTCCTTGCTCGAAGGCGTGTTCCGGAGGAAGGCGAAGGTGGAGACCAAGGCCTGACCGCCAGGAAACCGGCGATCGGGACCCGCTCGAACAAGGCTGTGCCGCGCTCGAACGAGAGCCGCAAGAAAAAGGGGCGCGCCTGGCCGAGCCGGACGCGCCCCTTTTTCGACGATGCCGGACTGCGCTACTGCGCGCTGTCCATAGCGTCGACCTGCTTCTTCAGATCCGGATCGGAGATGTCGATCTTGGCGGCTGCGCGCGTCTGCTTGACCATGTCGAAATACTTGTCGCGCAGCACGACCTGGCGGATCTGGTCCTTCACCTGGTCGAAGGAAGGCGGCTGCTTGATGCGCTTGTCCTCGACCTTGATGAT
>JBQCFA010000123.1:0-2883 GCA_051959695.1 Rhizobiaceae bacterium | reverse complement strand
CCGTCTCGACGCCATCATCCCCTTCGGCGCCCTGCCGGTTCCGGTGGTGCACCAGGTCGTGCAGAAGTTCGTCATGCAGCTCGAGGCGCAGCTTGCCGAGCGTCGGGTCACCTTCGACCTGTCGCCCGAGGCGATCGCCTGGCTGGCGGACAAGGGCTATGACGAACGCATGGGCGCGCGGCCGCTGGGCCGCGTCATCCAGGAGCACATCAAGAAGCCGCTGGCCGACGAGGTGCTGTTCGGCAAGTTGAAGCGCGGCGGCACGGTCAAGGTGACGGTCGCCGACGATGTCGAGACTGGCAAGCCGCGGCTGAAACTCGAGGCCATTGGCGATGAGGTGCCGGTCAGCCCGAAGAAGGAAGACCCTAAGAAGGCGCCGGCTCCGAGGAAGAAGGCGAAGAAGCCCTCTGCGTCTCGCGCCAGGAAGCCGTCTTCGGACAAGGCTGCTTCTTCGGACCCCGACGTCAGGCCACGCGGAAAGGGCGTCTCGAAGCGCAGCATCGTGCCGCAACTGCCGCGCAAGTCCTGAGGTGCAGGGCTCGGATCATGGCTTCTCCCGGCATGCTGGGAGAAGCCATTTTCCTTTTTGGACCACATCCATCCGAAGCTGACGTGCTAACCGCCCGGTGATGCTGGAACAGACCGAAGCCATCGCCCGGGAAGGCGGCGCCGTCACCTGGTTCCTCCGCGGGGTGCTCGGCACCGTCTCGGTGCCGCTTCTCATCCTGGCGAGCGCCTTCGTCGGTTTCGCCGGCCTCGCGCATGAAGCCGGAATGACGATGGCGGAGACGGTGTTCATGACTGGCATCGTCTGGGCGCGGCCGGCTCAGGTGGTGCTGGTCGGCTCTGTCCTGTCCGGCAGCTCTCTGGCGGCCGCCGCCTTCGCCGTCGCCCTGTCGTCGGTCCGCCTAATGCCGATGGTGATGGCGCTGACACCGGAGCTGCGCGGCCGTTCCACCCGTCGATGGGTGCTGTTCCTGCTTTCGCATTTCGTCGCCGTTACCTCGTGGGTGCTGGCGGCGGAGCGCCTGCCCCATGTTCCCCGGGAGCGGCGAGCGGCCTTCTATGCCGGCATGGGCTCGACTCTCGTGCTGGTCAACATGCTCGTCGTGGTGGTCGTCTATCTGGTGGCCCCGCATCTGCCTGTGGCGGTTTCGGCCGGGCTGTTCCTGCTGACGCCGATCTATTTCATCACGTCGCTCTGGGGCTCCGCGCGCGAAAGCGCGGCGCACTACGCCATGCTCCTCGGCGTCGCCTTTGGCCCGATCTTCCATATGGTGGTGCCCGGTTTCGACCTTCTCGGCGCGGGATTCGTCGGTGGCTTCGGCGGATACGCGCTCCACCGCCTCGTGAAGCGAAGGACGCCGGCATGACCTTCACTTCGCTCGATTCCTGGTGGTGGCCCTTCGCCTTCATCCTGGTCGCCGGATGGGCGGCGACCGACTCCTGGCGCTATCTGGGCGTGGTCTTCGGCGGCCGCCTCTCGGAGGATTCGGAACTTCTGGTGCTGGTCCGCGCGGTCGCCACCGCGCTCGTGGCCGGCGTCGTCGGGAATCTCATCTTCTTCCCGACGGGAGCGCTAGCCACCACGCCCGTGTTGATAAGGGTCGTTGCGGTGGTTGCGGGCTTTGCCGCCTATCTGGCGCTTGGCCGCAAGGTGATCGTCGGGATCATTACGGCCGAAGCCGTGTTCGCGGTTCTGCTGCTGGCGGCGGGATAGACTCAGGTCGCCAAACCTTCCGGCCCATGGCGGCGCAGCCAGAAGCCGGCCGCCTTCCAGATCAGGACGGAGAGCAGCGCTCCGGCGTAGCCGTCGACGGCATAGTGCCAGCCGAGCACGACCGAGCCGACGAGGATGGTGGCCGCGAAGGCCCAGAGGGCGAGCCCGATGCGGCCCCAGCGCCGCGAGGCATAGAGGGCTAAGAGCACCGCGGTTGCGACATGCAGCGACGGGAACGCCGAGATGCCGATGCTGCCGCTCGACGCGCCCGTATAGCCGTTCCACAGCATATCCTGGGTGGTGATCGCCCAGATCGGATAGGCCGTGTTGGCCGACGCGAGCGCATCCATCAGCGGCTTGTATTCGTCGCCGAGTCCGAGGCGGGCGAAATAGCACGGCCCGGCGGAGGAAAAGCCCATCGCGATGAAAAATCCGGCGAGCAGCCAGACCAGCATGAAGGAAAGGATGAACTGGTGTCGCAAAACCGTGTCGCGCCTGGCGATAGCCGAGGTGAAAAACATCGCCACCATGACCACGAACCAGAAATTGTAGGCGAAGTTGAAGCCGAAGACGATCGCCGGGTGGCTGACAAGGACCGCGAGATACTCGTAGGGCGCGTGTCCGAAATGGAGGGCCTTGTCGAGATGGGAAAGCGCCATGTCCCATTTGAACGGCGCCAGTAGCGCGATCGCGCCTTTGAGCACGGAAAAAGCGGTGGCGAAGATGAAGAGCACCGCCAGACCGTTGATGCTGTTGGCGATCCGCTCGCCATCGCCGAAGAACCTGGCGAAAGACTGGAAGAAGGCGCGGCTCGGCGCGGGATCGCGCGCGACAAGGGCCAGCCAGAGGACGCGGAAGATGGCAAAGCCGCATGCGCCGATCCAGAACGCCACGAGCAGATAGAAGCTGAACTCCTCGATGACGCCGAAATCAGGCAGGTTCCCGGTTGACAGGCCGACGCCGACGGCCAGCGCCAGCGACGCCAGGGAGACGGCATAGAGGTGACGGTGCCGCCAGAATGACGTGGAGATAGCCGCCGAAAGCTCGCGGCTTCGATAGACCGCCCGAGATTGGCCGATGCTGTCGTCGAGCATGTCTGACCGCTGCGTCCCGCTGTTGCAGCCTGCATGCATAAGCGGTCCGGATTGCCATTTTGCTAATGA
>JBQCFA010000122.1:0-2116 GCA_051959695.1 Rhizobiaceae bacterium | reverse complement strand
CTCGCCGGCCTGCATTTCTTCCATATGCCGCTTTGGGGCGCGCTCCTGCTTGGCTTGGCCTCCTCGGTGATCGTGCTCGGCATCCTCTTCAAGAAGCTTGTCGTGGAGCCCATCCTGCCGAGCGGCGGCGTCTCACTGGTCATCGCCACGATCGCGCTCGGGATCTTCCTCAAGGAGAGCGTCAAGGAATTCTATGGCGCCGAGGCGCAATCCTTCCCGCCGATGTTTCCGGGAGGCACCTTCCACTTCTTCGGCGCGGTGTTGTCGGTCCAGGACATTCTGGACCTGGTTTTTTCGCTCTGCGTCGTGGTGTTACTGACGCTTTTCCTCAACCGCACGAGGACCGGCCGCTGCATGCAGGCGACCGCGCAAAACCCGGCCGTCGCTGAAATTCTCGGCGTCAACGTCAAGCGGATGATCCTCTATACCTTCCTCATCAACGCCGTGTTGGCAGCGCTGGCATCCTTCCTCATCACGCCGGTCTATCTCGCCAAATTCTCTAACGGCGAAACCCTCGGCTTGATCGCCTTCATCGCCGCGATCGTTGGCGGTTTCAACCAGATTCGGGGTGCACTGGCGGGCGGCCTGCTGATCGGCGTGCTCGACAATCTGACGGCGACCTACGTCACGGCCGACTATCGCGCGGCGCTGCCGCTGGTCCTGTTGATCGCCATAATCCTCGTGCGCCCGCAGGGCCTCCTCGGGACCTCCGAAGGACGGTCCGTGTGATGGGTTCTCGCCTCCGCCTTGTCGTGATCTTGGCGCTGGTCGTCCTCACGATCCTCGCCCCGCTCGGTCAGAAGGGCTACGTCATATACCTGCTGACGTCGTGGCTCATCTTCTCCATCGCCTCGATGGGGCTGAACCTGACGCTCGGCTATGCCGGCCAGATCTCGCTGGCGCAGGCGTCCTTCATGGGCATTGGCGCCTATGTGACGGCGCTTCTCACATTGAAAGGCTGGCCGTGGATCGGGGCCATGCCGCTCGGGCTCATGGCATGCTTCGTCGTCGGCCTGCTACTCGGCTATCCGGCGCTGCGCGTCAAAGGCCACTTCCTCGCCTTCGTGACGCTTGCCTTCAACACGCTAGTCTTTCTCGTCCTGCGCAACGAGGACTGGCTAACCGGCGGCACCTACGGCCTCTCGGGCATGCCGCGGCCGAGCTTCGGTTCGCTCTCCTTCATGAAACCGCTCTATTTTTACTACTTCACCCTGGCGGTGACGATGGTCGCGGCGCTTATACTGTGGGGCATCGTGCGCTCGCCTTGGGGCAGGGCCTTTAAGGCGTTGCGCGAGAATCCGGTCCGGGCCGAAAGCCTCGGCGTCGATACGCGCCGCATCACGCTGCTCGCCTTCGCCATCGGCACCACCTACGGTGGCCTGGCGGGCGCTCTGATCACGCCGCTGGTGCAGTTCATCGAGCCCGGCTCCTTCGGCCTTGTGCACTCGCTGCGCATCCTGCTTATGGTCGTGGTCGGAGGCTCAGGCTATTTCTTCGGCCCGTTCATCGGCACCGGCGTCGTCATCCTTCTGCCGGAAGTCCTGCGCTTCACCCAAGGCTACTACCTGATCATCTATTCGGCGCTGGTCATCGCCATGCTCGCGTTCTTCCCCACGGGTTTGATGGGCATAGGCGCTTGGGTGCGCCGGCGTTTCCGGCCCCGCGAGACCCGCCGGGACCTCGCGGAAGGAGCGCGGCTGAAATGAAGGCGCCCGTCCTCTCCGTCCGCAACCTTTCCAAGAGCTTCGGCGGCATCAAGGCCGTGAACGGTGTCTCCTTTGATGTCCACAAGGGCGAGATTCTCGGCCTCATTGGCCCCAACGGGTCCGGCAAGTCCACCCTCTTCAACTGCATTCTGGGACAACTCGACGCCGATGCGGGCAAGGTTTCAGTGAACGGGAACGACGTTTCGGGCGTGCGCGCCTCAAGCCTCAATAGGCTGGGAGTCGGCCGCACCTTCCAGCAACTCTCCGTCTTCCCGCAGATGTCCGTGGTCGACAACGTCATCCTCGCTGGCCAGGAACACCAAGGCTCGATGCTATCCAGGCTGTTCGGATCGCCGGACGCGGGGCTCACCGAAGCGGCCGACCATCTGATCGGCTTCTTCCGGCTTTCC
>JBQCFA010000121.1:0-3447 GCA_051959695.1 Rhizobiaceae bacterium | reverse complement strand
CAAGCTCTATTATATGCTCTCCAATCCGATCTATGCGGGTCGCATCCGGCACGGCAGTGCAATCTATGCAGGCGAGCACCAGCCCATCATCGACAATGGCACATTCAAAGCTGTCCAGATGCTGCTTGCCGAGCAGGCGCCGCGATCACGAGGCGTGCCAGTGCAACGGGACATCCATCTTCTGAACGGTCGGCTGTTCGACGAAAGGGGTGATCGGCTAAGCCCAATCCATGCCACTAAAGCTGGAAAGCGATACCGCTACTATGTGTCCAACCGGTTGAAGAAGGCAGGATCCGAGCGGAGGGATGGCTGGCGCCTTCCTGCTGCCGAGATCGAGGCTACCGTGCTCCAGCAACTCACCACGCTGCTCGCCGACAAGGTCAGGCTGGCGGGCTGGATCGAGCACGCAGGGCAATCGGCCCGGATGGAGGCCGGGCTCGACGAAGCAGCCAGGATCTCCAATCTGCTGAAGGCACCTTCATCGGCTACATCGGCATCGCCAAAACTGCGTGCGATCATTTGCGCCGCGGTCCCACGGATCGATCTCGACGCCCATCGCATTCGTATGATGATCGATGTTGCCAGCCTGGTCCGCTGTCTGATGGGGAACGTAACGGTCGCGGACGACAATTCGGCAGGATCGTCGCATTCCGGTCGGTCGTCATGCGTGAGCGAAAGTGAGAACGCAAAAGCGATCGTCGAGACGAACGAGGCCGATCGGCACCTTATCGACCTACCGCTCTCCATCCGCCGCCGCGGCGTCGAACGGCGGTTGGTGATCGGTGGACAGGTGGCATCCCCGCGTCGACCGGATCGGCCACTGATCGAGACGCTCGCGCGTGCCCATGCCTATCTTGATGCTATCACAGACGGGAATGGACTTACACGCAAGGGTGTTGCCGGTCGATTCGGTGTACATCCCGAAGACGTGAGCCGACTGCTTCCACTCGCCTTTCTCTCGCCTCGCATCGTAGAGGCCATCCTCCTTGGGGAGCAGCCGGCAGATCTGTCGGTGCGACACCTTGCCCGCGGCATCGAACTGCCGATCGGTTGGACTGACCAAGCCAAGCTGCTGGGCTTCTAGCCAACGCCACTATCCCCATATCAAGATCCAACCCTAGCCGATCCTATAACGAGGGCGGAGCCGCTTCATTCACCGTCCAACCGGCGTAGTGAGCCATCGCGCAAGGCGCTTTAGCGACCGTGGAGGATCATGGCGATTGTGCCCCCATCGCCCACACGACATAGTGGGGAACGAAAAGGCTCAACTGAGACGCGGCCGGGAAAAGCCGTCGAAAGAGAGGCTTTGCGGAGAGACGGTTCCACGATCTTCAGTCTCAGTAGCTCCAAGCGCCCGAAAACATTACGCTATTTGGAGACCAGCAGAGTTCGAAGAAAACCCCCGAAACGAATGGTGGGCGTGACAGGGATTGAACCTGTGACCCCTACGATGTCAACGTAGTGCTCTCCCGCTGAGCTACACGCCCATTCGCGCCGCGCATAGACCACATGACGGCCGCTCGCGTCAATACCGCATAAGGCAGCCTCGGCAAATCGCTCAAGCGGCTGGCCGCAGGGAGCAGACAATCAAAAGGATAGGGATGCGAGTTCCTAGGAACAGCGTGGCATAGAAGCTGGTTCAGGCCGCCTGCAGCATCTTGCTGACCTCGTTGACGAGATCGCGCAGATGAAACGGCTTCGACAGGACCTTGGCGTCTTTTGGCGCCTTCGAATCGGGGTTCAGCGCCACGGCCGCGAAGCCGGTTATGAACATCACCTTCAAGTCGGGATCGATCTCCGTCGCCCGGCGGGCAAGCTCGATGCCGTCCATCTCCGGCATGACGATGTCGGTGAGAAGCAGCGAGAAGGGCTCCTCGCGCAGCCGCTCGTAGGCGCTGGCTCCGTTGTCGAAATCGCTTACGTCGTAGCCGGCGCGCTCAAGCGCCTTGACCAGAAAACGGCGCATATCGTCGTCGTCTTCAGCAAGAAGAATCCGTACCATCCGTCCCGTCCGAATCTCGAATCGGCCGCCCGGAAGCGGCGCTTCGACCACCGCCCTTATATGAAGAGCGGTGGGTAAACATCAAGTGAATACGCGGACTTGATCATTGGTCAAAAGCAGCATTCGCAAAGCCTCTACTGGACACTCCTTGCGCCAGATGGCACGTTCGATCGCCAAGACATTTCCTTGAGGACAGTTCGCCTCGATGACAGCCGTGCCTGATTTTTCAGTCGACCAGGCCTTTGAGGTCCGCGGCGCGCCCGGCCAGGTCTTTCCCTTCGTCCTCAACTCGCCACATAGCGGCCGGCACTAACCCGAGCGTTTCCTGGCGATGTCCCGGCTCGACCGCAATGCCATAAGGCGCTCGGAGGACAGTTTCGTCGACGAGCTTTTCGCCGGCGCGATGGCGCTCGGCGCGCCGATGCTGACGGCGCATTTCCCGCGCGCCTATCTCGACGTCAACCGCGAGCCGTGGGAGCTCGACCCGCGCATGTTCGCCGAGCCGGTTCCGCATTTCTGCAACGTCCGCTCGCCACGCGTGGCCGGCGGCCTCGGCACCGTGCCGCGCATCGTCGGCGAAGGCCAGGATATCTATTTCGGCCGCCTGTCGCTCAAGGAGGCCCTGGCCCGAATCGACGGGATCTACCGGCCCTATCACGAGAAGCTGAAGCGCCTTCTCACCGCGACGCATGCGCGCTTCGGCTATGCGGTACTGGTCGACTGCCACTCCATGCCTGCGGGAATCCGTGTCGGCGAGAGCGGCCTTCGCCCCGACTTCATTATTGGCGACCGCTTCGGGACATCGGCCTCGGCGGCACTGACCGACTGCGCCATCGCTACCCTGACCTCGATGGGCTACCGAGTGATGCACAACAAGCCTTATGCTGGTGGCTTCATCACCGAGCACTACGGCCGCCCCGCCCAAGGGCTTCACGCCCTTCAGGTGGAGGTCAACCGCGGCCTTTACATGAACGAGCGCAACTTCGAAAAACTGGACGGCTTCGTGGCGCTGGCGAACGACATCACCGCTCTCGTGGCGCGCCTCATGCAGATGCCCCCGGACATTCTCCTGCCGCTGCCGCTCGCCGCTGAATAAGGCGGCGGCGGACAGGAGCCGAACTTAAAAAAAACCGCGACGCTCGCGCGACGCGGTTTAAGTCTAGGGAGGAAACGCCCAAGGAGGGCATGGACGGGATCAACCCGTCCGATTCCAAAGTTTATGCTGCAATGCACAATTGTCAAGCTTCGTTTGAAGCTTTTCGATCTTTGAAATATCGGTGCGGCGACGCCTGAAAATCCAAGGATGCTTTTCATGGTCCCCACGGTCGCCTTCATGCGCCGGATCGCCGAGGCGGCGGCAGCGGAAACCTTGCCGCGCTTCCGCCGCAACGGCGCCGTCGACAATAAATACCCCACCGGCTTCGATCCGGGGACCGAAGCCGACC
>JBQCFA010000120.1:0-8696 GCA_051959695.1 Rhizobiaceae bacterium | reverse complement strand
GAAGCCGGTACCGTGGAATTCAAGACCGCCGACGGCACCACCCAGTCGGTCGAGACCCATGGGGCTGACTCGGCGGGCGTGATCGTCCAGTCGATCGGCGGCGGCGGCGGCAATGGCGGCTTCGCCGGTACCGTCTCAGTGGCGGCTAACGTTGGCGTCGGCGGCAGCGGGTCGGGCGGCGGCGGGGGCAAGCAGGTCGACGTCACCTATAATGGCTCCGTAACGACGACGGGCCTGCGCTCCATTGGAATCATTGCCCAATCGGTCGGAGGTGGCGGCGGCAACGGCGGCGGCACGATCGGTGTCGATCCGATAGGCCTTGCATCGGTCGGGATCGGTGGCAAGGGGGACGGCGGCGGCGACGGCGGCATCGTGAATTTCACGTCGACCACGGGCCTCGACGTTCACACGCAGAATGACTTTTCCGCCGGCGTTGTGGCCCAGTCGATCGGCGGAGGCGGCGGCAATGGCGGCTTCGCCTTCAATCTCGCGCTCGGCGCGTCCGTGGGCGTCGGAGGCAAGGGCGGAACGGCCAGCAGCGGCGACGTGGTCACTGTCGATATCGCAAGCGGTAGCATCCATACGGAAGGGTTCTACTCGACAGGCCTGATCGCGCAGTCGATCGGCGGCGGCGGCGGCAATGGCGGTGGCGCGATTTCCGCCAGCCCGACAATCAATGTCAGTATTGGCGGCGAGGGCGGCGGCGGCGGCGACGGCAAGGCCGTAAACGTCACCAATGGGGCCTCGATCCACACCGAGGGCGTTCTGTCGCACGGCATACTTGCGCAATCGGTCGGCGGCGGCGGAGGCTCCGGCGGCTACGCCTTTGGTGCCGGCGGTCCGGCGTTCTCGATCGCCCAGGCGGGCAGCGGCGGTGGCGGCAGCGCCAAGGTGACGGTGGAAAACACGGGCAGGATCCAGACGGATCAGGACATGTCGATCGGCATCCTTGCGCAGTCGATCGGCGGCGGCGGTGGGAATGGCGGCATGGCGGGATCCGTCTCCGTAGGCTCGGCGTTCGCGCTGGGTGGCGGCGGCGGCGCTGGAGGCGTCGGCGGAGAAGTCCAGGTCACCAATACCAGCGATATCGTCACGGCCGGCATCCTGTCGCACGGCATCCTTGCCCAGTCCGTGGGCGGTGGCGGCGGTAATGGTGGAGAGGCGATCGCCACGGCGGTCGGGGCCTGGGGCGCCGTGGGCGTGGCGTTGGGCGGCGGCGGCGGCGACGGCAACTACAGCAGCACCGTGAGCGTCACCCACGATGGCGACATCCATGTCGGCGGCACCGGCTCAAAGGCCATTCTGGCGCAGTCGGTCGGGGGCAGCGGCGGAGATGGTGGGCGCGCAGTCGCCGCAGCCGCCAGCGGCGGCCTCTATTTCTCGGCGGCTGTCTCCGTCGGCGTCGGGGGCACCGGAGGCGACGGAGGCAATGGCGGCATAGTGTCGGTCACCGCGGACGGCAATCTGATCGCCGATACCGACGCGGCCTATTCGGGCGGCATCCTGGCGCAGTCGATCGGCGGCGGCGGCGGCAATGGCGGCAACGCCACCGCGCTCGCGGCAGCGGTATCCACCAATGCGGAAGTCGCGGTCGGCGTGACGGTTGGCGGCTGGGCCGGTGACGGAGCGCAAAGTGGCCTCGTGACGGTCGACACTGGATTGAAGCGCGCGGGCATGATCGAGACCCACGGCTACAATTCCGTCGGCATCCTCGCACAGTCGATCGCCGGCAGCGGCGGCAATGGCGGGGGCTCGTTCTCGGCCTCCGCCGGCTACGGCTACAACGTTTCGATCAATGCGTCGGTGGGTATCGGCGGTGAAGCCGGTGACGGCAATAAAAGCGGCAGCGTCAAGGTCGACAACGCGATGGCCGTCCACACGACCGGCGATCTGAGTTCCGCAATCGTGGCGATGTCGGTCGGCGGCGGCGGCGGCAACGGCGGCTCGACCAACGGGGCGACGGCCGACCTCGCCAGCACCGGGGTGAACATCGCGGCCAATGTCGCCATCGGCGGCTGGGGCGGAACGGGCAACGACGCCGGATCCGTATCGGTCGTCAACACGGGTGAACTCTGGACCGAGGGCGATTCCTCCAGCGGCATCGTGGCGATGTCGGTCGGCGGCGGCGGCGGTATCGGCGGCTCCAGCAATGCCAAGGCGTTTCATGTCGGGGGCACTGCCGATACCAGCGTGACCGTCGATTTCGCCCTTGGCGCGGAAGGCGGTGCGGGCGGCAACGCCAGCGCCGGCGGATTGGACAAGGACGGGAATTTCTTCGACTACGGCGTCAGTGTCGACAATTCCGGCTATATCCATACGTCGGGACAGAATTCGATCGGCATCCTGGCCCTCGCGGTGGGCGGCGGCGGCGGCGCCGGGGGCGTTTCGGCGGCCGGCGAGGAAAATCTGGGCGCCAGCTCGGCCACCTCGGATGGCGGAACGTCGGTCAGCATCGGCGCCGCTCTGAGCCTTGCCGCCGGCGACGGCGCGGATGGCGGCACCGTCTATGTCGCCAATCGAAACTGGATCGTTACGGACGGGATCGACTCGCACGGCATCAGCGCGAATTCGATCGGCGGGGGCGGCGGCGTCGGCGGGTCCGCCACATCGGGCTCGCAGGGCAAATATGCGATCGGCGGATCGATCGCCGGTGGTGGCGGCGGCGCCGGCAACGGGCTTGGCGTGACGGTCGACAACTTCCAGGACGCCTTGATCTGGACCAAGCAGGATCGTTCCATCGGCATCCTCGCCCAATCCGTCGGCGGCGGCGGCGGCTCGGGCGGCGCCGGCCAGAACACCAGCGCCGGCGGCGGCAGCGAAGTCCAGGTGGGCATAGCGATCGGCGGAGCCGCCGAAGCCGGCGGTTCCGGTGGCGAGGTCACCGTCACCAACGGCGGCACGATCTGGACACAGGGCAGCTATTCCTATGGCATCCTCGCCCAATCCATCGGCGGAAGCGGCGGCGTCGGGGGCGCTGCGGGCACTTCGCTGTCGGGCGGGGAGGTATCGGTGTCGCTGTCGCTCGGCGGCTCAGGTGGCATGGGCGGCATGGGCAATTCCGTGCGGGTGACCAACCAAGCATCGGGCGGCATCGTGACGACGGGCGACGGCTCGCACGGCATCTTCGCGCAATCGATCGGCGGCGGCGGCGGCGCGGCCGGCGGAGGGTCTACGAAGACCGGCGAGGCGGACACGGCCGTTTCCCTGGCCGTCGGCGGCCAGGGCGGCGGCGGCAGCTCTGGCGGCGCTGTCTATGTCGACAATTTCGGAAGCATCGAGACGCATGGCTACCTGGCGCATGGCATCTTCGCCCAGTCGATCGGTGGTGGCGGTGGCGCTTCGGGCGCGGCCGCGCTGGCATCCGAGGCCGATACCACGGTCGGCGGCGCCATCGCCGGTTTCAATCCTGCGGACCCCTTGCACAACACCCCTAACGCCGGCGGCAGCGGCGGTTACGTGGAGGTCAAGAATGCCGGCGAGATCGAGACCTGGCAGGACGGTTCCTACGGCATCCTGGCGCAGTCGATCGGCGGCGGTGGCGGATATGGCGGTGTCGTCAGCGCCGACAGCGGCAGCGACGATTCATACGCATTCACGCTGGGCGGTGGCGGCGGCACGGGCGGCAACGGCGGCAACGTCTATGTCGAGGTTTCCGGCAGCATCGTCACCCATGGCGAGAGAGCCTATGGCGTATTTGCGCAGTCCGTCGGCGGGGGCGGCGGCATCGGCGGCGATGCCAAGGGCAAGACCTCCAATGCGCTCGCCATCGGCGGCCAGGGCGGCGAGGGCGGTGATGGTGGCGACGTCACCATCGTCCGTACGGGCACCATCACGACGACCGGAAAGGACTCGATCGCCATCTTCGCGCAGTCGGTCGGTGGTGGCGGCGGCCTCGGCGGCGCCGGATTCGGCCGCTTCGGAGCCGATCCGGATGGCGGCAGCGGGATCGACAACAATACGGTGGGATTCCAGTCAAACAGCGGCGGCAAGGGCAATGGCGGCATAGTCTCGATCACCCAGACCGGAGCGATCGAGACGGACGGCGATCGCGCGCACGGCGTGGTTGCGCAGGCGGTCGGCGGCGGTGGCGGCGCCGGCGGCACGGATTCGCTCGCCATGGGCCAGTCGGGCGCTGGATCGGCGGGCGGCATAGGTGACGCCGCCGCCGCCGAGGCGACCGTCAACAGCCAGGTCTGGGTCAAAGGCGCCAGTTCCTACGCCTTGTTCGGACAGAGCGCGACCGGCCAGGGCAATTCGCACGCGGTGACGCTGACGGCCGGAGACAGCCTGTTCGCCCAGGGCGCCGATTCCGTCGCCGCCTATGGTGAGAGCACGGCGCAGGGGAGCAAGGGCAACATCGCGCTCAATCTGAACGGCGCTTATACGATCGGCGGATCGCGGACCGGCGTGGCGGCAATGCTGGTTGGTGGCGCGGACAACACTGTCACCAACCACAGCCTGACCTATGCGATGGGCTCCAGCTTCACCTACGAGGTCTACACGCCGCCAGTTGCCGCCTTCGCCCTGGCCACGCCGCTTATCTCGCCCCTTGACGTGACCATTCCGCCTGCTCCGGACGTGCCGACCAATGCCATACTGGCGTCGCTCTTCGACGATTTCAGTCCGCTGACGATCACCGGCACGTCGGGCAACGATCAGATCGACAATTCGCCGATGGGCGGTACGCTCGGCCGCATCATCGGCAACATCGACCTCGGCAGCGGAGACAACGGCTTCCACAATTTCGCCGGGGCTTCCATGGTCGGGCTCGAAAGCATCGACCTTGGCGGGGGCTTGTTCCGCAACGACGGCCACATGACCAACAAGGGCATCGGCGTGGTGGATACCGTCGCCATCGGCGGCGGTTTCACTCAATCGGCGAGCGGCGACTTCACCACCGACATCGACCTCGACAACCAGATCACCGATGCGATGACGCTGTCCGGCGATGGCAATTTCGCCGGAACGGCCCCGCTGAACTTCCTGTCCATCGACAAGCTCTTCACCGAATACGTGCTGGCGAGCGGCGCGGCAATGGTCGACAGCGGCATCACGCCGACGACGCTGCATCCCTATGCCGGCTTCAACTTCCAGACGCGCGTCGATAACGGCACGGACCTCGTTCTCTACGCCGACAACCCGACATTCTCGGATCTGGCGCATGATCCGGCCTCCGGGGTGAACGATCCGGGCGTCTACCAGATGGCGGATTATCTCGACGCCATCGAGGCAGCCTCCAGCCCCGACAACCCCATGGCGCGGCTTATCAACATGGTGCGCATGCTGCCCACCACCGAGGAGATCGGCGAAGCGCTGGTGCGCCTGACCCCGCACTACGCCGTCCATACCTTCGATATGGTCAATCGCTCGGCCGATATCCTGCTCGACACGGCGCGCAAATGCGATCCCGCCTCCATGGGCAAGGACGGACGCTGCATCTGGTTCAACGTCAGTCCGGATACGGAGTACACGCGCGACACCGGCGCCGGCACGACGCGGCGCGACGACATGCTCAGGACCTTCTCCATGGGCATGCTCGGGGAAGTCGGAGAATACTGGTCGCTTGGCGGCCTAGTCGGCCGGACGGAATTCGATTCGACGATCTCGTATAATGGCGAGCGCCTGTCGCGGACGACTGGCCAGTCCTGGCAGGCCTACGCGTTGGGCAAGTACCAGAACAATCATTATTTCGCCGATTTCGCTGTCGGCGGCGGTACCGGCAGCTTCTCCGGCGAGCGCGATACGCATCTGGACCAGGTTGCTTTCGTGCCCGGTGAGACGCTGATCGGCGATTACCTGCCCGAAATGCTTTTGCCCGGCATCGGCAACAGCGTCAGCTATACGCAGCAGAGCGCTATCTTCGGGGGCTCGGCGCGGCTCGGCTATACCGCGCATTGGGGCGGCGCCTATATCCAGCCGAGCGTCCAGCTCGACGCGCGGTGGCTGAACGTCTCGGGCAAGGAGAGCGGATCGGTGGCGGCGTTCGAGTTTGGCGGTTCGTCGAACATATACTACGCGGCGATGCCGAGGCTCGAGGTCGGCGGCGATATCCGCCTCGGACAGAATGTCAGCCTCGGCCTCTACGGCAATGTCGGCGTCCAGTTCTCCAATGTCGACTGGGCGATCGAGGGGCAGTTCGCCGCGGCCAAGGGGCTGGGCGCCCCACCGCTGCACCTGACCGAGGCCCTGGACTCGCCGCTCTATCGCGTCGGCGCCGGAGTCGAATTAAAGGGATTGAACGGTGTCGGGCTGGCCGTCCACTATGACGGTGCTTTCGGTGAAAGCGTGAGACAGCATAGCGTGAGCGCCGAACTCAAGATAAGGTTTTGATGATGTCCGCTCGTTCAAGAACCTCGATCTTCGGCACCCGACGACTACCGGCTAGCGTCCTGGCAGCTGCCGCCTGTGCATTGCTTTCGATCGGTCCGTGCCTGCCAGCACTTGCGGCGGGGTCCGATCTGAAAACGGACGCACCGGCGCGGCAGCCGGCCGTCGGCGCGGCGTGGCTGCTGCCGGGGGGAGCTTCCGCGCTGTCGGAAACCTATGGCGGCTGGACAGTGAATTGCCAGGTCGCCAGCAACGTCAAGAACTGCAGCATGTCGCTGCAGCAGGTCAACAAGAAGACCAATCAGCGTCTTTTTGCCATGGAGGTTCTCGCCAGGTCGACCAATGAAGCCGTGGCGACCCTTGTCCTGCCTTTCGGCGTCGCCGTCTCGAAGGGCGTGACGTTGGCAGTCGACGACCAGACGGCGTCTTCGCCTTTTCCCTTCAGCACCTGCCTGTCCGGCGGTTGTCTTGTTCCCCTGGGCCTCGATCACAAGCTTATACAGCAGATGACCGACGGCAAGACGCTCAAGGTCGTGGGGACAATTTTCGACACCCAGCAGCCGATTACCTTCAATATCCCGCTCGCCAGCTTTGACGCCGCCCTCGCGCGGACCGCCGCCCTGTCGAAATAGGGGCAGCGAAGGCCCGCCGCCGCTGCCGAAGCCGGGGGCCAAGCCCCAGTATTTGCCGGTCGGGCGAAACTCACGTCGTCTGAATGGGATTTCTCCGACCATCGCCCTGTCCGCCGTGGACCGGACCAACCGCCGCCTATAAGTTTATCGCGACCGACGCTTCCGTCCGGATCGTCGCCGACATGATAGCGCGACTCGCCTTGTCGAACGTGGATGTTATTCAATGAGCCGGTTTCTCCTTGGAATCGACGCTGGTTCTTCCGTTACCAAAGCGGCGGTGTTTGATCGCTACGGCAATCAGTTGGCGCGCGGGTTTCAGCGGACGGAACTGAAGCGCCCGCAGCCAGGTTGGAGCGAAGTGGACCCCGGCGCCGCCTGGGAAGCGGCAAAGGTTGCGGTCCGGATGGCGCTCACGGCCGGTTCATTGACCCGCGACGATATTGCCGCGGTCGGCATCTCGGCTGCAATGGTTGGCGCGTGGCTGGTCGACGAGCATGGCAACGCGCTCCGGCCCGGTATCAACTGGGAGGACTGCCGCACCCAGGACATGCTCGACCGCCGGGTTTCGTCCGACCCGACCTTCTACCATCGCATTTTCCAGTCCGACGGCTGTGTCATGCAGCAGGGATGCACCCTGCCTCTGATCGCGTGGCTGAGGGAACATGAAGGGGGGGCGGTCGAGCGCGCCGCCCACATCTTCAGCTACAAGGATTTCCTTCGCATGAAGCTTACGGGACGGGCAGCCGCCGACCGCACGGAAGCGGCCGTGGCGCCTGGCGACGCGCGCATGCGGGACCGGAGCCCCGGCATGCTGGAGCTTTTCGGCCTGACCGACCTCGCGGCAAAGCTTCCCGACGTACGGGAATCGGAGAGCCTTGCGGGAACGGTTTCCGGCGAGGCCGCCTTGGCGACGGGGCTGAGGGAGGGGACTCCGGTCGCGATCGGCGCGGGCGACGTACCCTCGACCGTGACCGGCGCCAGTGCGCTGGAGGACGGAATGACGATGGCGATCCTCGGAACGACCTGCATGGTGGGCGTGGTGTCCGACGTCCCGGTGTTCAGCCCGCCCGACCTTGGCCTGCTTTTCACGCTGCCCGGCGAGACCTGGTACCGCGCCATGGTCAATGTCGCCGGCACGCTCAATCTCGACTGGGCGATAGCAACGATCATGAGGGAGCATGCGCAGGATCCAGACCGCTTCGCGATCATCGAAGAGATGATCGCCGACATCCCCATCGGCAGCGAGGGAGTCGTCTTCCTGCCTTATCTGAGCGAGAGCGGTATCATCGCGCCCGTCGTGGCGACCCGCGCCCGCGCCGGCTTCCATGGCCTCGTGCCGCGTCATGAGCGGGGTCATCTGATGCGCGCGGTCTACGAAGGGGTCGTGCTTGCCATACGCGATCTCCTTGAAGTCCTGCCCAGCAGCGGCGGCGATATCCTGCTAACCGGAGGGGGCGCCGCCAGTCGGCCCTGGACGCAAATGATCGCCGACGCGCTTGGTCGCACGGTGCTCGTCCCAGAAGGCACGGAGTTCGGTGCGCGTGGCGCCGCGCTTCTTGCCGGCACCGCCATCGGCTGGTTTCCGTCCGTGCGCGACGCCTCGATCTCGACCCGGCGCATCGACCGCCGCCACGAGCCGGAGAGGAGTGCCAAGCCGGCTTGGGACAGGGCCTTCACGGCCTATCGCGCCCACCGCGACCGCATCCTTCGGTCCGGCCACTGATGGTCTTTACAGCC
>JBQCFA010000119.1:0-15121 GCA_051959695.1 Rhizobiaceae bacterium | reverse complement strand
AAGCCGGTGGAACCGTCACCTGGATCGGCAAGCCGTATCCCGAGATCTACGCCAGCGCCGTCCGGGGCCTTGCCGATTCGAAAGCATCCATCGTCGCCCTCGGCGACAGCGTCGAGCACGACATCGCCGGAGCGCGGCAATTCGGAATCGCCTCGGCGCTGGTCCGGTCGGGCATTCATAGGGGCGCGAATGCCGACGAACTCGAAGGCCTGTTCCGGAAGCATGACGCGCGCCCCCACTGCATCCTGGACAGCTTCAGGGCCTCATGAACCGCTTTTCGCGACCGGCTGCGCTGGCTGCCGCAGCGGACCGGCCGGCGCGAGGCTTGGCGCGGCGGCGCTCGCGGCCGCGGTGGGACGCCGCGACACCTTGCGTTCGCGATAGAGCGTATAGAGGCCGGAGCCGGCGATGATGGCGCCGCCGACGATCATGTAGAAGTCCGGCACGTTGTCGAAAACCAGAAACCCCATCGTGAAGGCCCAAAGGAGGGTCGTGTAGCGGAACGGCGCCACGACCGACACCTCGCCGGTGCGCATCGCCTTGATGATAAAGATATAGCCGACCAGGGTGAAACAGGCGCAACCACAGAGCAGCCCGACATGTGACGGCGGCATCGGCGACCAGCCGCCCATAAGGGGCACCAGCGCGAATCCCGCGAGCATCGTGCAGGCCGACATCACCACGGTGACGAGAAGCGTCGGAACCTCGCTCGGGATTCGCCTCGTCGCAAGATCGCGCAGCGCGCAGAAGGCGACGCAGACCAGGACGAGCAGCGAAAAGGCGTTGAACCCTTCGGTACCCGGCCGCACGATGATCAACGTACCGCAGAACCCAACGGCGATTGCCAACCAGCGGCGCCAGCCGACGCCTTCGCCGAAGTAGAGCGCGGCCCCCATCGTCACGGCCAAGGGCAATGCCTGGAAGATGGCGGCGACGTTGGGCAGCGGCAGATGCGCCAACGCGATGATGTAGGTGACGGTGCCGCCCACCTCGCCGACCGCCCTTAACCAGATCAAAGGGTGGAGAAGGGATCTCGCGTTGGCAAATGCCTGCCGCTGCCAGGCCAGCATCATGATCAGCAGGCTAGCGACGACACCGCGCACCGCCATGACCTGACCGACATTCATCGATTCGGTGGCGAACTTGACGATCGTGTCGTTGAAGGTGAACGCCGCCATGGAAAGCACCATGAACAGTGACGCACGCTGGTTGTCGGTGGCGAACACCCGGATGCCCTACAGGGTTTTATTCCGCCTCTAACAACCCGACCCGCGATGACAACGATATTCCGTTGGGCCAGCGTTCCACCGACTTGACCACATCGGGACACTGCTTGAGGCGGTTGCCTTCACAAACAAGCCGCGCGCCGGCAACCGCCGGAAACACGCATGTTCGCCCCGCCAGGAGTGCGGCGGTTTGACGCATATCGTCCACTCGCTCCCGACGACGCTCCTAGGCGCGGAACCTAACAAAATCAGAGGCTAACTTGACTTATTCAGGCAACTTTTCTGGCGTCGGACGCAAAACCTTAGAATCGTTATAAATCATTGTGGTTGAAGCCGTTTTCCCCGGGACATAGAAGCTGGCCATCCATCCGACGGGCGCCAATAGGGCGTCTGCCGCCATTTCAATCGGCGAAAAGATGAAGGCACAAGCGATCCATACCCTTCATGCCCTGAGGCAGCGGCGACGGGCCGCCGCACCGGTAACCGCCGCGGAGAAGGACAGCCAGCGCCCTCGGGCGCGGCTTGAGGCCGGCGCATGCTAGCAACTTTCGTCATCGGCCTGCGCGAGGGGCTGGAAGCGGCGCTGATCGTCGGCATCATCGCGGCTTTCCTGCGCAAGAACGGCAGGAGCCTTACCGCCATGTGGGTGGGCGTGGCGCTGGCCGTTCTCCTGTCGATCGCGGTCGGCGTCGCCCTCGACATTGTGGAGAAGGCGCTTCCCCAGGCCGCGCAGGAAGGCATGGAAACGGTCATCGGCGCCATCGCCGTGTTCTTCGTCACCGGCATGATCGTCTGGATGCACCGGCATGCGCGCGACCTGAAGCGGCAGATCGAGGCGGAGGCGGCGGAAGCGCTCGGCCAGGCAAGCCTTTACGCCCTTGCGCTGATGGCCTTCCTTTCCGTGCTCAGGGAAGGCTTCGAAACCAGCGTTTTCCTGCTGGCGACGTTTTCCGCGGCGCAATCGGCGGCGCTTGCCGCCGTGGGCGCGGTCGTCGGGCTACTGCTTGCGATCCTGATCGGCTGGGGAATCTATGCCGGCGGCGTGCGTATCAATCTGTCGCGCTTCTTCCGCATCACCGGCGCATTCCTCATCCTCGTCGCCGCCGGACTGGTGATCATGTCGCTGCGCACCGCGCACGAAGCCGGATGGCTGAACGCCGGTCAGCAAATGACAATCGACCTCTCCTGGCTGGTCACGCCCGGATCGGTGCAGTCGGCTCTCATCACCGGCGTTCTAGGCATTCCCGCCGATCCGCGGCTGATCGAGGTATTGGGCTGGCTGGCCTATCTCATACCGGTGTCGCTCTATGTCTACTGGCCGCATGCGCGGCGGCCGGGACCATTCGCCGCCGGCCTGCTGAAGCTTGCGATTGCGGCGTTCCTGGCAGTCGTGGCGGCCGGTCTCGCTGTTTTCTATCCCGCCTCCAGTCCGTCGCTTTCCGCTCAGGTCCCGCTGGTCAGCATGTCAAAGGTTGCCCGAAGCCCCGACGGGACGGTGGGCACCGCCGAACTCCGGAAAACGGACGGCGGCATGGCGCTCCGAATTGCGATCAACGACACGGCGGAGGCTGAGGTAGCACTGCCGGCAAAAGCCGCGCGGCAGGACCGGCACGAAGGCCTCGATGCCTCCAAGTGGGCGATCGACGACCCGGGGGCGCCCGCGAATGCGCCCTCGACGCTGACCCTTGACGAGGTCGTCGCGCTTTCCGGTGGCCGCATCCCCGTCGGCCTGAGCCCCTCACGGAACCCCGGACCGTTCTCGGCCAAGTGGTCGGGAAACAGCACGACCAGCGTCTGGGTAAGCCATGGCGTCCTGCTCGACGCCGAACGGCGAAGGACGACCGTCGTTACCCTTTCGGGCGGCGGCTTGCTGGGACCGCGCACGTTGACGGCACGCGACGCCGGCACTGATGCCGCCGACACCGGCTGGCAGGTAGCCGCCGACTATCGCGAGCGAGCGCAAACGGAATTGCACAGCCTCGTTTCAGCGCGGACGGAACGCGCCCTGTGGGCCATCCAGCTTCCGCTCGCACTGGCACTGATCGCGCTTCTTCTCGCCGCATCCGGCGGCCGCGCGCTGATGCGTGGGAGACCGGCCGTCGGGACGGCGCCGGTTTCCAGACCGAAAGACGGTCGGCGGGCCGACGATCCAATCACCAAAGGAGTTACGCATGCCGCGCAATAGTTCGACACCGCCGCTGATCGCCGCGACGGGGCTGGGAATTGTCCTCGCTATAGCGACAGGCGCTGCTGCCAAGGAAGCCCCCCTCAAGGACGGTGTCTCGCAGGTACAGATCACCCTTACTTCGGACGATGGCGGAAGCTGCCTGCTCGACAGCGACAGCGCCAAAGCCGGTCCGGTCACCTTCTCGGTCACCAACAAGACCGCCGCCGGAATCACCGAATTGGAACTCCTCGCCAACGACCGCATCATCGGAGAAAAGGAGAATCTCGCGCCGGGGCTCCCGCCGGTGAGCTTCACCCTGACGCTCGACGGCGGAACATACCAGATCTATTGCCCGGGCGCCGCCAAAGAAACGCAAGACTTCACCATTACCGGCAAGGCGGCCAAGGCGACCGGAAGCATCCAGGACATCCTCGCCGAAGGCGTCAAGGGCTATGCGCATTACGTCGACGGCGTGGTGGATGCCATGGTCACGGCAACGCAACGCCTGCGCGCCGATATCGATGCCGGCGATCTAGACAAGGCCAAGGCGCAATACGCCGAGACGCGGCCGTTCTACGAGCGCATCGAGTCCGACGTGGACGGCTTCGTGCTGCCGGACTACAAGGCGACCGACAACGCCGGCAATCTCGACTATTTGGTCGACATGCGTGAATCGAACCTCGATCCGGCGGTCGGCTGGCATGGGTTCCATGCCGTCGAACGCGACCTGTTCGAGAAGGGAAAGATCACGGACGAGACGAAGAAGCTGGCCGCGGAACTGCAGGCGAACGTGGAAAAGCTCGACAAGCTGGTGAGCACGCTCGAATACAAGCCGGAGGATCTCGCCAATGGTGCTGCCGGCCTCCTCGAGGAAGTGCAGACGAACAAGATCAGCGGCGAGGAGGAATCCTACAGCCATATCGACCTGGTCGATTTCGCCGGAAACGTGGAGGGGGCCGAGCAGGCCTTCGCCTTCCTGCAGCCTGGCATGGAGAAGATCGACCCCGACCTGGCGAAGCAGGTCAGTACCCAGTTCGCCAATGTGAAGAAGATGCTTGAAACCTATCGCGATCCAAAGCAACCAGGCGGCTACAAGCTCTACACGGCGGAGCTGAAGGCGGCCGATGCCCCGAAGCTCAGCAAGGCGATCCAGGCGCTGCAGGAGCCGCTTTCGAGGATCGCGGAGAAAGTCGCGACGGCGCATTGATGGAAGACGACCGGAAAAACGACGGCGCTCACCGGCTCTCGCGCCGCGGCCTGCTGCTCGGAGCTGCCGCGGGCACGATCGGCGCGGCCGTGCCCGGCTCGGCCGCGCATGGCGCGCAGATGGCGGCCAAGGCGGAAGCCGACACAGAAGACATCGTCGATCTTTCCGGCGAATATCCCTTCTATGGCGACGCGGAACAGGCGGGCATCCGCACGCCGCCGCAGCGCTATACCTTCTACATGACCTTCGATCTGACGTCGCCGCTGCGCACGGACCTGCAGGTGCTCCTGGCGCGGTGGTCCGCAGCCATCTCGCAGTTGATGAAGGGAAAGCCCGTCGGGCAGATCGAGCCCGCCCGTCCGGACGCGATCGGGCTCGACACGGGCGAGGCGCTCAATCTCAGCCCGGCCTGCCTGACCGTGACCGTCGGGCTCGGTCCGAACGTCTTCAGCGACGCCTATGGGCTCGCCGGGCACAGGCCGCCGCTCCTGCGTGAGCTGAAGCAGTTGCCGAGCGACGCCTTCAAGCCCGGCCTGACCGGCGGCGACCTGTCGCTGCAGGCCTGCGCCGACGATCCCCAGGTCGCCTACCATGCCATCCGCGACCTCGCCCGTATCGCCAAGGGAACGGGCGCGGCGGCGACGCGGTGGACGGTCATGGGTTTCGGCCGCGCGTCGGCGGGCAAGGGGCAGTCGACACCGCGCAACCTGCTCGGCTTCAAGGACGGCACGCGCAACATCCGTGAGGATGCGGATTTCGACCGCTTCGTCTGGGTCAAGGACGGGCCGGAATGGCAGCGTCACGGCACCTATCAGGTGGTGCGCAAGATCCAGATGCATATCGAGGCCTGGGATACCGACCGGATCGGCGACCAGAACGCCGTCTTCGGCCGCCACAAGGTTTCCGGCGCGCCGCTGACCGGCGTCCACGAATTCGATACGCCGGATTTCGACAAGAAGGATGCGGACGGCAATCCGGTGATGCCGGCAACGTGCCATGTCCGCCTTGCGGCCTCCGAGAACAATGGCGGCCTGAGAATCCTGCGCCGGTCCTACAACTATACCGACGGCATCAACCAGTTCGGCGCTCTCGACGCCGGCCTTCTCTTCATCTCCTACCAGAGCGATCCGGCGCATTTCGAAACGCTGCAGACCAAGCTCGGCGCGGTTGACCGCCTCAACGAATACATATCGCATATCGGCTCGGCGATCTTCTTCGTGCCGCCCGCCCCACAGGAAGGCTCCTATCTCGGCGCCCAGATGTTCGCCGAGGGATAAGCGCCCGGCATATAAAACTGGACAATCCCGGTCCTCTTTTATAGAAATCACTTTATAACGATTCTAAAAAGCCTATGATGGCGAAAAGCCTTCGGCTCGGCGCGAAAGGAAAGCGGAATGCGGCTGACACGACAGACCAATTACGCGATCCGCATCCTGATGTACTGCGAGGCCAATCGCGGCCGGTTGAGCCACGTGCCTGAGATCGCCACCGCCTACAAGGTCTCCGAACTCTTCCTGTTCAAGATCCTGAAGCCGCTCGTCGACAACGGGTTCATCGAGACCGTGCGCGGCCGCAACGGCGGCATCCGCTTGGCCAAGCCGGCAACGGATGTCTCGCTCTTCGACGTCATACGGGTGACCGAAGAGAGTTTCGCCATGGCCGAATGCTTCGAGAACGACGCGGTGGATTGTCCGCTGGTCGATTCCTGCGGCATGAACGCGGCGCTCAGGGAAGCGCTCGGCGCCTTCTTCGAGGTGCTTGCCCGCTACAGTATCGCGGACCTCGTCAAGGCACGGCCGAACATCGCGGCCATCCTGGGCATTTCGCAGGCGCAGCCAGCGGCGGCCTGACCAACGGCTTCTATCCCACGACAAGCTTCTATCCAGCGATAGACTGGGGCAGCACGAAAGGCGTTCCGCCCGCCGGCGGCAGGCCCACCTTCAGCGCGCATTCGAAGACCGTCTCAAGCAGGTCGTCGGTCAGGAGGTCGGCGGCCGGCCCGGCGGCGGACACCCTTCCCCGATGCATGGCGACCACATGGTCGGCGAACATCGCCGTCAGGTTGAGGTCGTGCAGCACCGCGACGACACCGCCGCCGCGCCCGGCGAATTCGCGGGCGATCCTCATGATGGCGAGCTGGTGCTTGATGTCGAGGTTGGAGACCGGCTCGTCGAGCAGCAGGTAGCGCGGCTCACCGTCGAAGACCGGCGCCCACACCTGGCAGAGCACGCGCGCAAGCTGCACGCGCTGCTGCTCGCCGCCCGAGAGTTCCTGGTAAAGCCGGCCGCCATATCCGGCCATGCCCACCCGGGAGAGCGCACGCTCAGGCAGATTGTGCTCTTCGCCGGGCAGGATGCCGGGCCGCGCGTTGGTGAGGCCGAGCCCCACCACTTCGCGCACGGTGAAGGGAAATGAAAGCGTCGTCGCCTGCGGCAGCACCGCGCGCATCGCCGCCATCTGCCACGGCTTGAGTCCGGCGAGCGGGCGACCATTGATGCTGGCCATGCCTGTGTAGGTCAATTCTCCTGAAAGCGCCTTGAGCAAGGTCGTCTTGCCTGAGCCGTTCGGCCCGATGATCGCGGTCACCGCGGCCGGCATCGCCTCGATGGAGACATCGTGAAGGATGCGCTTGCCGCCGATGGAAACGGAGAGTTCGCGGGCGGAGATCATGGTTGCCTCACATGTCGAGCAGGCCGCGCCTGCGCAGCAAAAGCCACAGGAAGAACGGCGCGCCGACCGCCGCCGTGACGATGCCGATCGGCAGTTCGGCCGGTGCCACGATCGTACGGCTCGCCGCATCGGCGATGAGCAGCAGGCTGGCGCCGAGCAGCGCCGAAGCCGGCAGCAGGTAGCGGTGGTCCGGCCCGATGACGAGCCGCAGGAGATGCGGAATGATGATGCCGACGAAGGCGATACCGCCGCTGACGGCGACCGACGCTCCGGCCGAAGCGGCGACAGCGAGGATGGCGCCGCCCTTCAACCGTTCGACAGAGATGCCGAGATGGCCGGCGGCCGCCTCGCCCAGCGCCATCGCGTTCAGGCCGCGCGCCAGGAAGGGCGTCAGCGCGAAGGCGGCGAGGATGATCGGTCCCGCCGCCCACAGCTTCGTCCAGGTCGAGCCGGCCAGCGAACCCAGCGTCCAGAAAGTCAGTTCGCGCAATTGCCGGTCGTCGGCGACGAAGATCAGGAGGCCGGTGAAGGCGATCGCCATGGCGCCGACGGCGATGCCCGCCAGGAGCATCGTTGCCACCGAGGTCTGGCCGCGCCGGGTCGATATCCGATAGAGCACGAGCGTGACGGCGAGCGCGCCGGCGAAGGCCGCCAGCGGCAGGGCGAATATGCCGAAAAATGCCGTCACCGGCGCAAGCACGGTGGCGCCCAGCACGATCACCGAAACCGCGCCGAGGCTTGCGCCCGCCGAGACGCCGACGATGGCCGGGTCGGCCAGCGGATTGCGGAACAGCCCCTGCATGAGCGCGCCCGAAACCGCGAGCGCGGCACCTACAAGAGCGCCCATCAACACGCGCGGCAGGCGGATGTCATAGATGATTATGGCGTCGCGATGCGACATGCCGGCTTCCGCGCTCCCGAACATCTTGCCAAGCAAGCCGAGGATCGATGCATCGGACGCGCCGGCCGCCAGGCTGAGAAAAGCCGTGGCGACCAGCAGCGCGGCAAGGCCGGCGATCGCCACGCGGGCGCGGCCCGAACGGTCGCCCTCGGCGCGGCGCGGCGCCACGAAAGCGGATGCCGCGTTGCTGCGATAAAGCGCCATGCCTACTCCGAAAGCGCCGGATATAGCTTCGTCGAGAGGTCGCGGACGGCGCTCGCGGTTCGCGGCCCGAAGCCGAGCAGGTAGAGCCCGTCCATGCGGATGAGCGTCTTCGAAGCCCCGGCCGGCGTCGCGGCGACGGCCGGCTGCGCCAGCACTTCCTGGTCGCTCGCGCCGCCGGGGGCCCCGCCGCTCCTCATCAATATGGCGTCGGGCCGGGCGGCGAGGACGGCCTCGTCGGAAAGCTGTTTGTAGCCACGGAAGCCATCGATGGCGTTCACCGCGCCGGCGAGCCGGATGATGCCGTCGGCCGCCGTCCCCGTCCCCGAGGCCAGAAGCTTGCCGCTTTGGGCCGACAGAAGGAAGAGTATGCGCTTCGGCTTTTCGACCTCCGAAATCCGCTTCTCGGCGGCGTCGATATCCTCCCTGACGGTGCGCGCGAGCCTTTCGGCGGCAGCCGTCTCGCCCAGCGCAGCGCCGACGACGTGGATTTTTTCCAAAATGCCTTCCTCGGAATATTTCTCCGGGACCATGATCAGCGGCACCGCCGCCTTCTCCAGCACGTCCATCGTTTCCTGCGGCCCGCTGCCTTCCTGCGCCAGGATCGCCGTCGGATCGACGGCAAGCACGCTTTCCGGCGAAAGCTGGCGCATGTAGCCGATGTCGGGCAGCTTCATCGCCTGCGGCGGATAGGTACTGGTCGTGTCGCGCGCGACGAGGCGGCCGCCCGCGCCGAGCGCATAGACGATCTCGGTGATCGAGCCGCCCACCGCAACAAGCCGCGCCGTATCGATTTCCGGGCCGGCCGGCTTTTCCCCGGCTAAGCTGGTGACGGGCCATGTCGCCATGGCTGCGATCAGCACGGCCGCAGCGCTCGTGACGGCTCGCCTGTTCATGCCTCGCCTTCGCATGTTCATATGTTTCCTCAAGCGGCGGTCGACCGCGCGATGCGCGGCAGGCTTTCGGCCAGGGAACGCCAGTCCCGCCGCTCCTCTTCGCCTTCATGACGCTGACCGAAGAACTGGATGATGAGGTTGCGATCGGCGTCGAACGCCTCGACCGAGGTGACATGGCCATCGCGCGTCGGCTTGCGCACCGCCCATGCTCCGACGATATGATCGAGGCGAAGATGCAGGTGGAACGTCTCGTCCATCACGTTCAGCCACGGCCCCATCGGCTTGATATTGCTCACAGGACCGGTGTGTATCTGGACACAGCCGCGGCTGCCCACGAAGGCCATGATCGGCAGGCCCTCATTGGCCGCGAGGTTCATCAGCGCGGCGACGGCATCGCGGTCGAGCGCCCAGGCATAGTCCTCGCCGACCAGCTCCAGCGCACGATGGCGCGAAAGCTTCAGGGTGCGAAGCATGCCGAAGAACTGGTGCACGTCCGTCATCGCCTGCCAGCGACGGCGAAGCTCGTTTACCTCCACCGGGCGGGAATCGTCCCGCTGCTCCGGCTCCCGGGCGCTGACCTCGACCGTCCGCGACCGGACCGGCGACGCAAGGTCCTCGACCAGCTTCTGGTAGGCATAGATATTGGATCGCGGCCTGAGATGCACCTTGTGCACGGCTTCCCCGGCAGCGTCGAAGAATTGCAGGCTGCGGCGGATTTCCTCACCGTCGCGCTTCTCGACTGCGAAGCCATGCGCCCATACGCCCGGGAATATCCTCAGGTCGATGTCCTTGCCGAGCACCAGCGCATGCTCCTTGCCAACCGTGACGTTTTCGTAGACGCCTATCTTCTCGTGGACGGCGCTCTCGTTGCGGGTCAGAGCCATCACCTCGCCGACGGCGGCGAGGCCGTTCAGCAGGTCATCGACGCGCGGCTCGATACGGGTGACGGTGTCGCCGCATGACGCGGCCACGAGTTCCGCCTCGGAGATCCCGAGTTGGGCGGCGATATCGCGCTCGCGCATCTTCGGGTTTTCCAGGCGCGCGCGGTTGATCTCGTCCGGCGCCGGCCGTGCAATCGCGTCCATGGCAATACCTATTTGTTGAGAATGAGCTTGCCCTGACGGGTGATCTTCAGGCGGTAGAGCGCCCCGTCATGGTCGATGATGATTTCCGTGCGGCCAGCGAAAAGGGCGGCGCTGTGAAGCGTGCGGACGGATTGCGGCTGCCGCGCCATGCCTGGCGCCGCAGAAGAGAAATCCAGGCTGCGATACTCGCGCAGAATCTCGGGGGGCTTGTGGGCGTTCACGGGTCGATGTCCCTTGCTCTGCGCCGGGCTCGCTCGGGGCTGGCTGGGCGACGTCGATTGCGTGATCTGATTTCTTGACACTCATTATCAGGTTTAATAGGGAGTGCAATACCGGAGTGAAAGAGTCAACATTTACAGCACTCCGGAATGTTTCATTTTTCGCGAGCAAGCCTCCGGCCAGCCAGCGTCCGACCTGTGGAGCAAGGCGATGGGGCTGGGACGAACGACAAGAGCGCTGCTGTTGGGCAGCGCCGGACTGACGCTGATAGTATTGGGACAGAGAGCGGCACTGGCGCAGACAGCGCCGGAAACGACGCCCGCCGGCGCCAAGGAGCCGGCCCAAAACACCTCCGCCGCCGGGAAATCCACCCGGCTCGACAAGATCACCGTGGTCAGCCGGACCGGCGAGTCGGCCATGGAAACCATGGCATCGGCAAGCCATGTCGACCAGGAGGACATCGAGCGCCGTATGGCCTCGACGCCGACTGACGTCTTCTTCGGCATGCCGGGGGTGACAGGCCAGGCGGACGGGCGGCGCGTGGATTCCAGCATCAATATACGCGGCCTGCAGGATTTCGGCCGCGTGGCGGTCATCGTCGACGGCGCAAGGCAGGACTTCCAGCGCTCCGATCACGGCACGCAGTCGACTTTCTGGATCGACCCCGATCTGATCCAGTCCGTCGACGTGATCCGTGGCCCGGTTGCCAATACATACGGCTCCGGCGCAATCGGAGGCGTGGTCTTCTTCGATACCAAGGACGCCGGCGATTTCCTCGAGCCGGGCGAGACCTGGGCCGTGTCGGAAACCGGCCGCTACGAGACGAACGGGCGCGGCTGGTCGACGAGCACGACCGGCGCCTACCGCTTCAGCGACAGCGCCGACATCCTCGGCAACATCGTCTACCGCGACTATGGCGACTACAAGAGCGGCGACGGGGATCGCCAGGTCGGCACCGGCTACGACGTCCTGGGCGGCATGCTCAAAGGCACGTTCCGGCCCACGGACTATAGCGAACTGAAGCTGGGCTGGATCGGCGCCAGCGACGGATGGAACGAGATCAGCGGCGGGGTCCCGGTCTACGATCTCGGCCTGAAGCAGAACACCTTCACCGCACGCTACAACATCACCGATCCGGACCGTACCTGGCTCGATCTGCACATCAACGCCTCTTACAACAAGGCACGTCTCGACCAGACGGCGCTCGTCAACGTCCCCGGCCGGTTCGACCCAACGACGGGCGACCCTGTGGTATTGCCCGCCGGCTCGAGATCCATATTCGACAGCGGCACGCTGAGTTTCGACATCTGGAACACTTCGCGGTTCCAGACAGGCGGTGTCGCCCATGAACTGACCTATGGCGGGGACTGGGTGAGCGACGACGTCGACACTTCCGGCGTGGCCGGCGGCAGCAGCTTCTATACGCCTTCGGGGCGCCGCACCGTCTGGGGCGGCTACATCCAGGACAAGGCGAGCTGGGAGTGGCTCGAGGTCGTCGCCGGCCTGCGCTACGACAGCTACAATCTCAAGGGCGGCGGAATCGACCATTCTGGCGACAGGCTGTCGCCGCGCATCACCGTAGGCGTCAGCCCGTTCGACGGTCCGCGGCTTGACGGCCTGCAGTTCTACGGGACCTACGCCGAAGGCTATCGCTCGCCGTCGCTTTCCGAAACGCTCATCAGCGGCCTGCATCCCGCCGGCATAACCTTCCCCTTCCTTCCCAATCCCGGTCTCACGCCCGAGACCGGCAAGACCTGGGAATTCGGCGTCAACTACAAGACGGATTCGATCTTCCAGAGCGGTGACGCCCTGAGGGTGAAGGCGGCGTATTTCCACAATGACATCGACGACTATATCGGGATCGTCGACGATATCCCGGCCGGAACCGGGGCCTGCCCGGCCGTGCCGCCCGGGGTGCCGATATTCGATCCGGCCAATGGCATGTTTGCCGGCTACTACTATCCCTATTGCGCGCAATATCAGAACTTCGCCAACGCAAGGATACAGGGCGTCGAACTCGAGAGCGTCTACGACGCCAATTGGGGCTTTGCCGGGCTCTCGGCTTCGTTCATCAACGGTCACACGGTCTCGTATTCCGGAGAGCGCGGCGACCTGACGACAATCCCGGCGGCGCAGGTCACCGGCCAGCTCGGATTCAAGTTCCTCGAGGACAAGCTGATCGTCGGCGGCGAGGTCCAGTACAACCGGAAGCCGAAAGGCAACCCGATCGCCGACGACTATACGCTGGTCAACGCCTTCGCCAGCTACCACGTGAACGACAACTTCAAGTTCGACTTCCGCGTCGACAACATCTTCGACGTGAACTACGCGAACGCGCTCAACATCGGGACGAGCAACACCGTGCCAGCCGTCTACGAACCCGGCGTGACCTTCAAGCTTGCCGCCACCATGCGCTGGGGAGGCTGAACCATGCCACGAGCGTACGGGCTCATCGCCGGTCTTGGCCTTTGCATCCTCCCAAGCCTGCCCGCCTCGATAGTGCTCGCCGACGACGCGGGCAGGAAGGCCGAGGCCGTGCCGGGCCTGTCGCTCGAACTCAACAGCCTGCAGCCCTCCGACAAGGGCTGCAGGCTGACCTTCGTCATCACCAACCATCTTTCCGGCGACATCGCGAAGGCGGCCTTCGAGATCGCGCTGTTCGACCGTACCGGCATCGTCGACCGGATGAGCGTGCTCGACTTCCGCGACCTGCCGCGCGGCAAGACCAAAGTCAGCCGCTTCGACCTGTCGGGCGCCGATTGCGCCGGGATCGGTCGCGTCCTCGTCAACAACGCCACCGAATGCTCCGGATCGGGGATCGAGCCGTCCGATTGCCTGTTGAAACTGAAGACGACCACGCGCGCGGAAATCGAATTCGGGAGCTGAGGCGTGTTCCCTGCCCCGTCCATATCGTTCGAGCGACCGACGGCCCGAGCTGGCGGCGGAGAGCGGCGGCCGCTGCCGGCAAACCGTTTTTTCCGGCGCCACGAGGTCGCCATCCGGATCGACATCGCCGCGCTCACGCCGGCTGACAGTACGGACGGCTTCGCCGTCGAATTGCCCGAAAGCGCGTTTTGCACCTCGAACGGCGAGCAGGTCCGTTTCATAGAGCTTCCCTCCGAGGACGCTACCGTCGACGACTGGAGGCTGGATGCCGGCGCCGACGCGTCGGCCGCGCTGAGGCCGCGCGATGCCGGGAAGAACGTCGGGCGTTCGAAGCTTGCGCTCCTGGCATCCGTGGCCTGGCATCTCGCGGTCGCAGCAGCGCTTCTCACATGGATGCACGAGGACGGCGCGCGGATCGCCGGCGGCACGCCGAACGAGATCGCCGGTGTCGGCAACGCTTCCACGGACCAGGTCGCAGGCGGCGAGGCGGTCAACGTGACAATCACCACCATACCCGTCGTCAAGGCGCGTCCGGTTGAACCGTCCCGCGAGATCGCGAAGGCGGCACAATCCGTCGCGGAGCCAGCGCCGGCGGAGCGGGTGCGCGAGACGCCGGCAGAAGCCTTGCCTGCCAGCAAGGCGACGCCGGTCGAGGCGGTGGCCGTACCCGCATTCACGGCCAAGGCCGTTCCGGCTCCCGAGGCCGCCGAAAAGGTCACGGAGGTGGCGGAGGCCGAGGTGGCGGAGGCGAAAGTCGCGGCGGGTTCCGAAACGCCGGAAATCCTGGCAGCGCCGATCCTGTCGGAGAACGCCGAGGGTGCCCCGGCCGCGCGAATGCCGGTGGAGACGGCATCGGAGCCGGCCATGAAGCCCGCCGAGGCCGTCGCCGTCGAAACGTCGTCGGAGATTGTTCCGGCCGAGGACGCGCCGCTCCTTGCCGACAGCGCGCCGGTGCCGACGCCCCGCCCGAAGGAAACGGCAAAGCCCGCCGGGAAGCCGGAAAAGCAGGCGACCAAATCCACGAAAAAGCCTGCACGGACGACGGCTCGAACAAACGCGCCCGGTTCCGGCGGGGGCGACAGCGCCGACGCTAAGCGCGGCGTGAGCGAAGGCCGCCGCGACGGCCGGTCGGCATCCTCCGACGACAATGCCCGACAGGCGAGCGCGGCCGGCAACGCCGCTGTCTCCAACTATCCGGGCAAGGTCGTTTCGAAGCTCAGGCACGCGCTGCGCTACCCGCCGGAGGCGCGAGGCAGGCGGTTCAACGGGGTCGCGCAGGTGCAGTTCGTGGTCGGAAGTTCCGGCGACGTGGGATCCGTGCGGCTGGCGCGAAGCTCCGGTTCGCCCATCCTCGACGAGGCGGCGCTTGCGACCGTTCGGCGCGCGGCCCCTTTCCCGCCCATCCCGGAAGGCGCAGGCCGGTCGAGCTGGACGTTTACGGTTCCCCTAGCCTTCATGCGCTAGGGTCAGGACATGCGAATATGAAGGCATCCTCCAACGTCATCGCCAAGCGACAGTGTAAGCCGGCGCAGCGCCGCGTGGATAAAAAAAGTCCCCGCCGCGAGGACGGGGACAATAAATGTCGGAGCCAGCCTTCGATGGCCTCAAGCTTCCAGGATCAGAACGGCGAATCCGGGAAGTAGAAGTCCTTGGCGTTGTCCTT
>JBQCFA010000118.1:0-5412 GCA_051959695.1 Rhizobiaceae bacterium | reverse complement strand
GCCGGCGATGATCGCCGCCATCATCCTTCATTTCAGTCCATGCGCTACATGAACTTACCCGTCCTCGGGAAACCCTTGGGCGCCATGCGGCCGGCCTGCGCGCGGTCGCCGAGCCATTCGGCGAGTTCTTCCTTAGGGCGGGTGAAAGTGCGGCCCGAAGAGTCCTGCCAGGTGAGCCCGTCGGCGACCGCGAACGTCTTGATGTCGGAGAGCCCGCCATCCTTGTAGCGCTGCAGGCGCACGCCCTTGCCGCGCGCCATCTCCGCAAGCTGTTCGAGCGGAAAGACGAGCAGCTTGCGGTTCTCGCCGATCACCGCGACATGGTCGCCCTCGACGAACACGGCCATTTTCGCTTCGTCCGGCGCCTTGACGTTCATCACCTGCTTGCCCTTGCGGGTATTGGCGACGAGTTCGTCCTCCGGCACGACGAAACCGTAGCCCTGGTGGCTGGCGAGGAGCAGCTTGCGTCCGCCCTGGAAGACGAAGGCGGTGGCGATGTCCTGGTCGTTCTCCATGTCGACGACGAGGCGCACCGGCTCGCCATGGCCGCGGCCGCCGGGCAGCCGGTCGGCGCCGATGGTGAAGAACTTGCCGCCGGTGGAGAAGAGCAGGATCTTGTCGGTGGTCTGGGCGTGGAAGGCCATCTTCAGCCTGTCGCCCTCCTTGAAGGCGAGACTGTCGAACTCGGCGAGATGCCCCCTCATGGCGCGCAGCCAGCCCTTGTCGGAGACGATGACCGTGATCGGCTCCTTCTCCACCATGGCGTGGTGGATGTCGGCAACGTCGTGTTCTGGCGCGTCGGCGAAACCCGTGCGGCGCTTGCCCAGTGGCGTCTCGGGCCCGAATTTGTCGCGTATCTGGCCGATCTGCCAGGCGATGGTGCGCCACTGTGCCGGTTCGGACGCAAGCAGCGCCTCGATCTGCTTCTTTTCCTCGGTCAGCGCGTCGAATTCCTTGCGGATCTCGAATTCCTCGAGCTTGCGCAGGTTCCTCAGCCGCATGTTGAGGATGGATTCGGCCTGCAGGTCGGTGAGATCCCAGCGGGCCATCATCACCTGCTTGGGCTCGTCCTCCTCGCGGATGATGCGGATCACCTCGTCGATGTTGAGGTAGGCGATGAGCAGGCCGCCCAACACTTCCAGCCGGCGCCCGATCTCGCCGAGACGATGGCGCGACCGGCGCTGCAGCACCTCGCGGCGATGCGCCAGCCATTCGACGATCGCTTCCTTCAGCGACAGGACGTTGGGCACCTTGCCGCGCGACAGCACGTTCATGTTGAGCGGGATGCGGCTTTCTAGCTCGGTCAGCTTGAAAAGCGATTCCATCAGGATGGAGGGATCGACCGAGCGGCTCTTCGGCACCAGCACGAGGCGGATGTCCTCCGCGCTCTCGTCGCGCACGTCTTCCAGCAGCGGCAGTTTGCGGGCCAGGATCAGCTCGGCGATCTTCTCGACCAGCTTGGCCTTCTGCACCTGGTAGGGAATCTCGGTGACGACGGCGACCCAGGTGCCCCTGCCCTGGTCCTCCTGATGCCAGCGGGCGCGTGTGCGAAAGGCGCCGCGTCCGGTACGGTACGCCTCCACGATCGATTGGCGGCTGTCGACGATGATGCCACCGGTCGGGAAATCCGGGCCCTCGACGATCTGCATCAGCGCATCGACATCGGCGTCCGGGTTGTCGATCAGGTGCAGGGCGGCGTCGCAGATCTCGGCGGCGTTGTGCGGCGGGATCGAGGTCGCCATGCCGACCGCGATGCCGGTCGAGCCATTGGCGAGCAGGTTGGGGAAGGCGCCGGGCAGGACGACCGGCTCCTCGTCCTCCTCGTTGTAGGTCGGGCGGTAGTCGACCGCGTCTTCGGTGATACCTTCGAGAAGCAGCGTCGCCACTTCCGTCATGCGCGCCTCGGTGTAGCGCATGGCGGCCGGGTTATCGCCGTCGATATTGCCGAAATTGCCCTGCCCGTCGGCGAGCGGATAGCGCACGGAGAATTCCTGCGCCAGGCGGACCAGCGCGTCGTAGATCGACTGGTCGCCATGCGGATGGAACTTT
The DNA here is from genome assembly GCA_051959695.1 of Rhizobiaceae bacterium. Lineage (GTDB taxonomy): Bacteria > Pseudomonadota > Alphaproteobacteria > Rhizobiales > Rhizobiaceae > Mesorhizobium_L. Next base: position 3,363 of record JBQCFA010000118.1, on the reverse strand, counting down.
CCCATCACCTCGCCGACGATGCGGGCGCATTTGGCGAAGCCCTGGTCGGGGTTGAGGCGCAACAGCCGCATCGCATGCATGATGCGCCGCTGCACGGGCTTCAGCCCGTCGCGCATGTCCGGCAGCGCCCGGTGCATGATGGTCGACAGCGCATAGGCGAGATAGCGCTCCTCGAGCGCCTTCTTCAGGTCCACCGCCTCGATGTGATCGCCGCCGTCGGAGCCGGGCGGCACAAGCTCTTTGCCCATGGTTGGGGGTTAGCCGAGAGGCTGATTCGCGGCAAGGGCGCCGCCGGGAAAAGGCCCGGAAACGCCGCCGCGAAGAGGATTCGATTGCCTTTCCACCTATATTTGCGCAATCTTGCCGCCACGTCATCGTCCCGTCCCTTATCTGTCCTATCGGGAGGATGCTTCCCGTCATCAGCCAACCGAGGAATTTCCATGTCGACCGTACGGCCTCTTCTTCGTGCCTTCATGGCTTCCGGCTTCCTGACCGCTGTACCCTTCGTGGCGCACGCGGCCGATCCTGCCGATGTCGCGAACCGGCTGAAGGACCTCTTCTCCAAGCAGGAAGTCGACCTGCAATGGAAAAGCGTCGGCGGTGGCGACCAGTCGATGACCTTGTCCGGCGTGACGGCGGGCGCGGCGGGTCTGAAGGAGCGCGCCGAGATCGGCGACGTGACGCTGACCGGCATCTCCGAACAGGGCGACGACTACGTCATCGGCAACGTCTCGCTGCCGGGCTATGCCACGGAAAGTGAAGGCGCCGCCGTCTCTATGAAGGATATCTCAATCGCCGGCCTCAGGCTGCCGCCGCCCGACAGCACCGATCCGTTGGACAGCGTCATGCTCTACGACAAGGCGACGGTCGGCGAGATATCGGTCAAGCGCGAAGGCAGGCAGGTCTTCGATCTCGTCGATTTCCATGTCGACGTGACGCAGCCGAAGGACGATCAGCCGCTGAAATTCGACGGCGCCGCGGAGCGCTTCACCGCCGATCTTTCCGGCGTGGACGACCCGAAGGCGAAAGCAGCGATCGAGGCGCTCGGCTACCAGCAGGTCGACGGCAGCTTCGCCATGGCCGGAAGCTGGGCGCCCAAGACCGGCGAGGCCTCGCTCGATACCTACAAGCTCACCGTGAAGAATGCCGGAGCGATGGACATCAGCCTGAAGATGAGCGGTTACACGCCGGAATTCATCCGTTCGCTGCATGCCATCCGCAAGAAGATCGCCGAAGCGCCGCAGGACCAGAAGACCGCGCAGTCGATGGCGCTGCTAGGGCTGTTTCAGCAGCTCTCCTTCGGCAGCGCGACGATCCGCTTCGACGACGATTCGCTGACCGGCAAGATCATGGACTATGTCGCCGCCCAGCAGGGCACGCAGCGCGGCGATGTCGCCAACGAGGCGAAGGCTGTACTGCCCTTCGCGTTGGCCAGGCTCAAAAATCCGGACCTGACGGCGGCGATCACCAAGGCGGTCTCGACCTATCTCGACGATCCGAAGAACCTGGCCATCGTGGCCGCGCCGCCCAATCCGGTGCCGCTGGCGCTGATCGCGGCCGGCGCAATGGGAGCGCCGCAGCAACTGCCCGAGACGCTTGGCGTCAAGGTGATCGCGAACCAGTAGAACCGCGAAGAACGCAGGCGCGGACGGACGGACGAGAATGCCGGCTCCGCCGGCGGCTTCGACGGCCGTTCGGCGCTTCTCGCTGGCGCCGTTGCCTGCCGGAGCGGGTATCGGCTGACGTCCGCCAATTTACCTTTGCGTGTCTCTTGAACGCTGGCGGGCGCGAACCAATATTTTCCTGCGCGCACGCGCGCTATCCTGACGTTGAGCATGTTTGGTCTTGCCCTTCTAGGGTCGGAATGAGCGGAGGAACGTATGGAAACCAACCTCTTCGAAGAGCCCGTAACGATCTTTTCCGGGCTTGGAATTCCCACCAAGGTGGAAACGGTCGCCGAAGCCTTTTCCGTCCTGGTCGATTGGCCGGGATGGAAGAGGGACTCGGCGCACCAGATTGCACTCAAGGCGTGCCGAGCGGCGCTCGCCGGCGATATCGATGCCGAGACGGTGCGCTCCACCTTCGTCGCCTTTGCCAGGCGCAGTGCAATCCTCGTTCCGGAGATCGACGAGGTCGTCGCAGCGCGCGCGACCAGAAGATTCAGCAACGACGCAGCGGCGTGAGGTGGCCATGACCGACGCGCAATTCGGCAAGGCGATCGTCGTTGCAAGGGGCGGACGGCACCTCACGATCCGCTCGATTTTCGACGCGATCGAGTTCCTGGAGGAGTGGCCGGTCGAGGATAGAGGGTTGGCCCACGAAGTTGCGCTTGGGGCCTGCTATGCTGCGCATGACGGGCGCAGGCCGGTCGAAGCCGCAAAGAGGGCGCTGGCCGGTTGGGCGCGCCGCGAGGGCATACTGGAAAGTTGCCCGCCGGCGCCCCCCTGGATGACGGAACCGAAGCTCGGCAGCGCATCAATCCGCCCGCGGTAGCTATGCTTGGCGGGGGCGTTCGGAGGTTCAGGCCCGCGCCCGGCGCTCCCATGCCTGCACGCATCGGCGTAGGACAAGGCTGGCGCCGGCGAGGAGTTGGTGTTCGTTCAAAGGTGTCTCCTCTCCGGCGGGCGGCACATGGATGAAGCCGCTCATTTCAGGCGCAAAGCTCTCGCAGCCATGCGCCCGCGACAGGGTGAAGACCATGTTGCATAGATAGGCGCCCGCGTCGTCGGACCATTCCACCGGCAGGCCCTCGGCGGCTAGCGCGTCATGGATGGCGTCGAGGGGCAGCCCCGACGGCAGCGTTTCCAGTCCCTCGCAGATTGCGGACGGCCCGGGCATTACACCGGCATTGTCCGGACGCGCGCCGGCGAAGGAGTTTCGGGCGATGCGTTCCAGCCGGAAACCGTTGCATTCGGCGGCGAGTCCGAAATGGATGGCGATATCGGGCGAAAATTCGCGTCCGATCTCCGACAGGCGCGGCCCGACCTTCGCATAGTCTACCGGCAACACTTCGGCGCGGAAGGCGGCGATGCCGTCGCTCCGAGGCGGGTCACGCCGCAATTCGCCGACCAGCCATTCAGTCGGATTGACCGGCGCGCCGGGAAACGGCTCGAAGCCGGTTACGAGAAGGCGCGCCGCGCGTGCCAACTAGCCATCCTTCTTCGCCGGCAGCGGCCTGATCTGAAGCTCGCGCAGTTGCTGGGGCGTTGCCGGCGACGGCGCGCCCATAAGCAGGTCAAAGGCCTGCTGGTTCATCGGGAACATGGTCACCTCGCGCAAATTCTTGGCGCCAACGAGCAGCATGACGATGCGGTCGATGCCGGCCGCCATGCCGCCATGCGGCGGCGCGCCGTACTGGAAGGC
>JBQCFA010000117.1:0-3838 GCA_051959695.1 Rhizobiaceae bacterium | reverse complement strand
TTCAATACCTGCGCGGTGACCTCGGAAGCCGTCCGCCAGGCCAATCAGGCGATCCGCAAGGCCAGGCGCGAGCGGCCGGACGCTCGCATCATCGTCACCGGCTGCGCCGCCCAGACCGATCCCGGCGCCTTCGCGGCGATGAATGAGGTTGACCTGGTGCTCGGCAACGAGGAGAAGCTTGCCGCGCACAATTATCGCGCGCTTCCCGATTTCGGTGTCAACGATACCGAGAAGGTGCGCGTCAACGACATCATGAGCGTCCGCGAGACCGCCTCGCACATGGTCGACGCCATTGAGGGCCGCGCCCGCGCCTTCGTACAGGTGCAGAACGGCTGCGACCATCGCTGCACCTTCTGCATCATCCCCTACGGCCGCGGCAATTCGCGCTCGGTTCCGATGGGCGCGGTGGTCGAGCAGGTGAAGCGGCTTGCCGGCAACGGCTATGTTGAGATCGTCCTGACCGGCGTCGACATGACGAGCTACGGCACCGACCTGCCCGGGAGGCTGCGCCTCGGCCGGCTGGTGCGCACCATCCTGCGCCAGGCGCCGGATATCCGCCGCTTGCGTCTCTCCTCCATCGATTCCATCGAGGCGGATGAGGAACTGGTCGAGTCGATCGCCACCGAGAAGCGGCTGATGCCGCATCTGCACCTCTCGCTGCAGGCCGGCGACGACATGATCCTGAAGCGCATGAAGCGTCGCCACCTGCGCGACGATTCCATCCGCTTCTGCGAAGAAATGAGGCGGTTGCGCCCCGACATCGTCTTCGGCGCCGACATCATCGCCGGCTTTCCGACAGAGACGGAGGCGATGTTCGAGAACTCTCTTTCGATCGTCGACGAATGCGGGCTGACCAACCTCCATGTTTTCCCTTTCTCGCCGCGCGAGGGAACGCCGGCGGCGCGCATGCCGCAGCTTCCGCGCCGCATGGTGAAGGAGCGTGCCACACGACTGCGCGACGCCGGCGAACGCGCCTATCGTAAACATCTGGACCGTTTGGCCGGCAGCCGTCAGGCCATTCTGGTCGAACGCCCGGGCCTCGGCCGGACGGAAGATTTCACCCTTGCCGCCTTTGACGCCGGCACGCCCGGCGAGATCGTCCAGGCCGTGATCTCCGGCCATGACGGGGCGCGCCTCGTCGCGCGCCTGCCCGCGGCAGAGGCCGCCTGAGCGGAAGACGACATGGCATTCGGATTCATCAAGAAGGTCTTTTCCTTCGGCAAGAAGGAAGTCGAGGAACGCCCGGCGGAGGACGAGGCCCTCCCGCCGCTCAATCTCGACGCGCTCAAGGGCTTCAAAGGTGAGACGTCTGCCAGGCAGGAATCCCCGACCGCCGGCGCGCCGGCCGTCCAGTCCGTACCACAACCTGCGGTCCCTCCCGCCGAGCCGCCCCCACCGACGCCGAAACCCGCGACGCCGCAGCAGCCTCGGCCGGAGCCGGCGCCTGAAACGCCAGACGAGCCCGAGCCCGAGCCCATTCCGGTAACGCCATCCGAACCCGCTCGGCCAGAGCCGGAACCCGCGCCATCGGAAATTCCGCGTGAACCGGAGACGCCGCAACCGGCTCCGAAACCCGACATACCGGTCCAGCCTGAGCCCGCTCCGGCGCCCCGACCGATTCCGGAAGTGCCGTCCCGGCCGCGCCCCGAGGAGCCGAGCCCAACACCGCAGGAAGTTCCACCCGCGGAACCCGAAACGCCGGCACAGCCTGAGCCCGCGCCCGAAGTGCCGCCGACACGCGTCCCGGAAAGGCCTGAGCCAGCGCCGCCGGAGGTTCCCAAGCAAGCTGAGCCTGAGATACCGGCTCAACCGCAGCCGAAAGCGCCTCCCGAGCCGATGCCCGAGGCCCCGCAACCCGAACCCGCTGAAGTTCCGGTTGTACCGGAACGGCCACAGGAAACGCCTGCCCTCCCCGAGACGCCCCCCTCTGCCCGTGAGGCGGATCGTCCCGTCGGGCGTGAAGAAGACGCCACGCCGGTTCCTTCGCGCAAGGCGGAGGGGAAGGTGTCGGTCGCCAGGGCGGTGGAGCGGAAGCGGCAGCCGGAGAAGGTTCCTGAGCCGGGCCCCGCGCCGCGTCAGTCCTGGTTTCAGCGCATGCGCGCCGGCCTGTCGCGATCTTCCCGAGAGCTGACCGGCAACATCGCCGGCATCTTCACCAAGCGGAAACTGGACGAGGACACGCTGCAGGATCTGGAGGATGTCCTGATCCGCGCCGATCTCGGCGTCGAGACGGCGATCCGCGTCACCGATGCGCTGGCATCGGGCCGCTACGGCCGCGACGTCTCGGATTCAGAAGTGCGCGGCGTCATGGCCGCCGAGATGGAAAAGGTGCTGACGCCGGTGGCGCTGCCGCTGGAGCTCGACCTTTCCCACAAGCCGCACGTCATTCTCGTCGTCGGCGTCAACGGCACCGGCAAGACCACGACCATCGGCAAGCTCGCAGCCAAGCTCACGCAAGGCGGCCTTTCGGTCATGCTCGCGGCCGGCGACACGTTCCGCGCCGCCGCGATCGAGCAGCTCAAGATCTGGGGCGGGCGCACGCATTCGCCGGTGATCGCCTCGAAGCTCGGCGCGGACGCTGCCGGGCTCGCCTACGACGCCTTTGAGAAGGCGAAGCAAGCCGGCAGCGACGTCTTGATCATCGACACGGCCGGCCGGCTGCAGAACAGGGCCGAACTGATGGCGGAGCTGGAGAAGATCGTGCGCGTGCTCGGCAAGCTCGATCCGGAGGCCCCCCACACGGTGCTCCAGACGGTGGACGCTACGACCGGCCAGAACGCACTCAACCAGGTCGAGATTTTCAGGAACGTCGCCGGCGTCAACGGGCTGGTCCTGACCAAGCTCGACGGCACGGCGCGCGGCGGTATCCTCGTGGCCATCGCCGCCAAGCACAAGCTGCCGGTCTATTTCATCGGCGTCGGCGAGCAGGTGGACGATCTGGAGCCGTTTTCGGCGAAGGAATTCGCCCAGGCGATCGCCGGCGTCGCATGACTGGCAAAATAGGGGCGGATCGTCCATTGTGCTCGCCTTCGCCACAATCGTCCGTTACGCGCGGCTCCACGCTCGCTCCAAATTCTCAGGCACGGTCCTATGGCTGAACCCATCATTGAACGCGCACCCGGCGATCCGCTGCGCAAGAAGATTCATCCAGGCCTGAAATTCGCCTTGGAGATGGGGCCGCTGATCGTCTTCTTTCTCGTCACCTACAAGGGCGACTGGCTGACGCGCCTGTTCCCGATGCTGGGCACGATCGGCAAGCCGATCTTCCTCGCGACGGCCGTATTCATGGTTGCGAGCGTGCTGGCGCTTGCCATCTCATGGGTGCTGACCAGGACGCTGGCGCTGATGCCGCTCGTCTCCGGCATCGTCGTGCTGTTCTTCGGCACGCTGACGCTGTGGCTGCACGACGACACCTTCATCAAGATGAAGCCGACGCTGGTCTACGCACTGTTCGGCGGGCTTCTGCTCGGCGGCCTTGCCTTCGGCAAACCCTTGCTCGGCTATGTCTTCGACCAGGCCTTTCAGCTCGACCAGGAAGGCTGGCGCAAACTCACCTTCCGCTGGGGCCTGTTCTTCCTTGGCTGCGCCGTGCTGAACGAAATCGTCTGGCGCACGCTCGGTCACATCTATCCACCCGACCTGGCCGACAAATACTGGGCGGGCTTCAAGCTCTTCGGCTTCACAGCGCTGACCTTCCTTTTCATGCTGACTCAAATGCCGCTGATCGCGCGGCATTCGCTGGAGGAGAAGGAGGGAGAATAGGCGTGCTTGTCCGCCGCCGCCGCCCTCGAGCTATGCACCACGCTCATTGCTGCGTTGCAGCATAGAATGTTGCGTC
>JBQCFA010000116.1:0-2084 GCA_051959695.1 Rhizobiaceae bacterium | reverse complement strand
GTCTATATCCGGCCCATGTACTGGGCCGAGCATGGCGGCTACATGGGTGTCCCGGCCGACCCGGATTCGACGCGCTTCTGCCTGTGCCTCTACGAAGCGCCTATGATCGCGCCGACGGGCTTCTCCATCACCGTGTCGCCCTTCCGCCGGCCGACGATAGAGACCATGCCGACCAACGCCAAGGCCGGCTGCCTCTATCCGAACAACGGCCGCGCCATAATGGAGGCCAAGCGGCGCGGCTTCGACAACGCGCTGGTGCTCGACATGCTGGGCAACGTCGCCGAAACCGGATCATCCAACATCTTCATGGTCAAGGATGGCCACGTCTTCACGCCGGCGGCGAACGGCACCTTCCTGTCGGGCATCACCCGTTCGCGCACCATCTCGCTGCTCGCGGACTACGGTTTCCGCACGGCGGAGAAGGCACTGTCGGTCCTCGATTTCATCGAGGCAGACGAGATTTTCTCTACCGGCAACCACTCCAAGGTGGTGCCGATCACTCGCATCGAGGGTCGCGACCTCCAGCCCGGGCCCGTCGCCAAGAAGGCGCGCGAACTCTATTGGGAATGGGCCCATTCGACAGCCGTCGGGTGAGCCGCTAAAAGAGCCTCGGGCCCGCTCCCGGCCTTGTCCGGGGAAGGGGCGAACCTATGTTGTCCGTAACTTGTATCACGAAATGAGGGAGACCGATCATGGCCTTTGAATTGCCGCCGCTGCCCTACGACTACGAAGCGCTTCAGCCTTACATGTCTAGGGAGACGCTGGAATATCACCACGACAAGCACCACAAGGCCTATGTCGACAACGGCAACAAGCTGGCCGCCGAGGCGGGTATGGATAAGCTGTCGCTGGAAGAGGTGGTGAAGCAGTCCTACGGCAAGAATGCCGGTCTCTTCAACAATGCCGCGCAGCACTACAATCACACCCATTTCTGGCCTTGGATGAAGAAGGGCGGCGGCGGCAAGAAGCTGCCCGCCGCTCTGCAGAAGGCGATCGATGCCGATCTCGGCGGCTACGACAAGTTCCGCGCCGATTTCACCAATGCCGGTGCGACGCAGTTCGGCTCTGGATGGGCCTGGCTTTCGGTGAAGAACGGCAAGCTCGAGATCTCCAAGACGCCGAACGGGGAGAACCCGCTCGTCCATGGCGCCTCGCCTATCCTCGGCGTCGACGTGTGGGAGCATTCCTACTACATCGACTACCGCAATGCGCGGCCGAAATATCTCGAGGCCTTCGTCGATAACCTGATCAATTGGGACTATGTCCTGGAGCTTTACGAAAAGGCCTCCTGACCCTCTCTCACGAAAGACCCCGGCGCAATCCGGGGTCTTTTTCGTTGACGGACCGTCGCCGCCAGGACGCGGCAGATCACGGAACCGTGAGGACTGTCGGCGGAATTAGCCGCCATTGTGGGCGTTGCAAGCTGTGGGCAGCATCGCCCAGTAGGCATCGGAGGATCGGAATGAAGGGATTTGCACTTGCCGTTTCGATCGTCGCGTTTTCGGCGTCATCGGCCATGGCGGCCGATGACCCGATCGCGACGAGAAAGACGCTGATGGACGCCAATGCCGGTGCCGCCGCCGTTTCCGCGGCGATGCTCAAGGGCGACCTCGACTACAACCCTACGGTCGCCATGTCGGCCATCATGACGCTCAGGGCTGTTGCCCATTCCTACGGCGCTTTCTTTCCCGAAGGTTCCGACAAGGGCGAGACCAAGGCCTCTCCGAAGATCTGGGAGGACGCTGCCGGATTCCAGAAGGAACTGGCTGAATTCAGGGAACACGCCGATGCCGCCGCTAAGGCCTCCGGAGAGGACGGGCCTGCTGATCTGGCTGCATTCAAGGCGGCCATCACTCCCGTCTTTGGCGACTGCAAGGACTGTCATCAGAACTACCGGCTGAAATAGCGGCGGCGATGCGCAGGCTCGTCGCCGCGGTCATCGTTCTCGTCCTTGCCGCCGGGCTTGCGTTCTGGGTGATGACTATGCCGCGCCGGCTCGGCGCAACGACGCTTGCCGCGTTGCATCCCGGTGACGCAACGAAAGGCGAGCGGATATTCTGGGCCGGCGGCTGCGTCTCCTGCCA
>JBQCFA010000115.1:0-2321 GCA_051959695.1 Rhizobiaceae bacterium | reverse complement strand
TTTCGAGGGCGGCTTTTTCTTTGTCCCTAGAGCCTTTCATGGCTAGATGGAATCGTTCTGCCGGAGGGAATTCGGGTCAAGGTCGAGGGCTTTGACGAAGGTCGTATCGGGATACGGCCGAGACAAAGGCCGAAGGATTTGGCCCGAATTCGCCCGTCCCGAAGGGTTTCCCGCTGGCGGGCGCCCGAGTTGTCGGACGCACTTGGCCGTATCTCGATACGACCTGCGCCGTCCTCCTCGCGGATCGCCTCGCCATCGGAGAAACAGAACTGTTTCCATCTAACCATGAAAGGCTCTAGCCCACGAAGCGAAGGGGCAAGCTGGAGAAACCGCGCGTGGTGTTGTTGAGCGCATGGCTCGGCTCGCCGTCGAGCTCGATCGCCGAGACGCGCCGCGCCAGTTCCTCGAACAGGACTTCCATCTCCAGCCGCGCCAGCATCTGGCCGGCGCAGCCATGGATGCCTGCGCCGAAACCGACATGGCCGGCATTCTTGCGCTCGATGCGGAATTGATAGGGCTCGTCCCATTGCCGGGGGTCGTGGTTCTCGGCGCCGATCGACAGGAAGATCTTCTCCTCGGCCCCTATCGTGAATCCATCCTGTTCGACGGCAACGGAGGCCGTTCGGAACACAGTCTGGAATGGCGAGACGAAGCGGATAGCTTCCTCCGCCGTCGCCCGGGCAAGCCCCGGATTGGCGCGCAATTTCCGCCACTGGTCCGGATTGCGCGCCAGCGCGTCCAACGCCCCGCCCACCGCGCGCACCGTCGTGTCCACGCCCGCGGACAGGAAGGAGCGCACCAGCATCCCCGCCTCTTGTTGGGTGATCTCGCCCTCGTCGGCGGCGGCGTACATGATCGCGCCCAGTCCTTTCGGATCGAGCGCGTCGCGGGCGCATTGCGCCATGATCCAGTCGGTGATGGCGCGTTCGTTCCGCATCGATTCCAGGCAGAGCGCGTTGCGCGGCCCCATCGCGTTGAACGAGATGTTGCCGTATTCGAGCAGGGTATTGCGGTCGGCGGCGGTGATGCCGACCGCATCGCCGAACACCTTCAGCGGGTAGCCTTCCGCAAGCTCGGCGATGGCGTCGAAACGGCCGACCTCGAGCAACCGTTCGACCTCAGCTGCGGCGACGCGCTGGAATTCCGCCTTCAGCCGGCGCACGACGGCGGTCGCCAGCGCCCGCATCAGGATCGAACGCGCATGGGTATGCTCCGGCGGATCATGCTCCAGCACCAGGCTGGGCGGCCGCCACGGCTTCTCCTTGTGGAAGTTGGCGAGGCCGACGCCGCCGCTCGAACCGAAGCTCTTCCAGTCGCGCAGGATTTCCCTGACGGTGGCGAACCTGCCGCTCGCCCATATGCCGTAGGCGGAGAGCCAGGCGAACGCGCCCGCGTCGCGCAATTGCTCCTGGAACGGTTCGGGATGGCGCAGCACCGCTTCATCGAAGGGATCGATGTCGATGACGGGCACATTCGGAGGAGGAGACACAGCGTTCATGCCCCGATCCTACCTGCCCGCTTCCTCGGCGCGCCGCAGCACGACGGGATCGAGTACGCCGGCATTCTGATAGACATGCTTTTGCTCGGTGAAGTCGAGCAGCGCGTCGTGACCGTGCAACCGTCCGAGGCCGCTGCGCCTGTAGCCGCCCATCTCGGCCTCGGCGAAGAGGCGGTTGTGGTCGTTGATCCACACGGTCCCGTTGCGCAGTGCCGAGGCGACGCGCAGCGCCCGCGCGCCGTCATTCGTCCAGACGCTGGCGGCGAGGCCGAACATTGTGTTGTTGGCCTTGGCGACCGCCTCTTCTTCGGTGTCGAAGGTTTCGATCGTGACAAGGGGCCCAAAAATCTCCTCCTGGCAGAAGGAAGCGTTGGGGTCGGAATGGGCGATCGGCGCCGGCGTCAGGAACGCGGCTTCGCGGGGGCCGACGCGCTTGCTGCGCAGCAACACCTCGTCGCAGGCGTCGAACGCCTCGTTGACCCGCGTCTCGACGGCGTCGCGCGCTGCGCGGTCGATCAGCGGCCCCATCTGGTTGCCGCGGTCGAGGCCCGGCCCGACGACCGTATCGGCGAGCGCGTTGCGAAGCGCCGTCTTCATTTCGGCCGCGCGCGAGGCGTGGACGAGGATGCGCCGCGCGGCCGTGCATTGCTGGCCGGAGATGATCGTCGCCGCCTGCGCCAGCGAGGGCGCGACGGAGGCGATGTCGGCGTCGGCGAAGACCAGGCAGCATGACTTGCCGCCGAGTTCCAGCGACAGCTTCTTCATGGTCGGTGCGGCGGCCGCCATGATGCGCTGGCCCGTGGCGGTCGAGCCGGTGAAGGAA
>JBQCFA010000114.1:0-7113 GCA_051959695.1 Rhizobiaceae bacterium | reverse complement strand
CTCCGATATCGACGCCGATGCGCCATGTTTCCGATGCAGGGATGTCGCCCGGCCGCATCACGAGGCCTTCAGTCCAGCGAGGCCGCCTAATGTCCGGTCGAGCCCATGCGCGATTTCGGCGGCGCTTCGCACGATGATCGGGCCGACCCGGTTGACCCATTCCTGCGTCATGCGATAGCGCGGCAGCGCCACGCACAAACCGGCCGTGACGATCGAGTTCGCCGGTATGATTGGCGCAGCGATGCCGCCCACATCGGCATGCCACCCGCCCCGGTTCACGGAAAAGCCGCGCATGCGCGTGCGTTCCAGTTCCGCCATCAAGGCCGGCAGATCGGTGATGGTCTCGGGCGAGAATGGCGCGAGCTTCGGCGGCATCGTCTTCTCGACGTAGCCGGCATCCTGGAAGGCCAGCAAGGCCAGCCCCGTCGAGGTCGAATGCCCTGGAATGCGCTCGCCGACCTCGGCGTGGACACGGACCGCCTGCCTGCTGGGAACCAGGTGGACATAGACGACGTCGAAACCGTCCAGCACGCCCAGGATCGCGCCTTCCTCGATCTGCTCGACGAGCTCTCCCATGATTGGCTCGGCGATGCGGATCAGTTCGGCGGTGGGGAAGGCGTGCCCGGCCCGCCAGGCCTTGAACCCGAGCCTGTACGTACCCCCGGACACATGCTCCACATATCCGCAGTCCACGAGCGTGGCGAGAAGGCCATGAACGCTCGATTTCGAGTAGCCGACCGCCTCCGCGATCTCCGCGAGCTTCATGGGCCCCCGGGCTCCTACGAGCACATCCAGGACATTGAGGCCGCGGGTGAGGCTAGTCGACATAGCGTTCGAAAATACCGAATTGTGATTTTCTATTTCCGAATTCGTAGGATGATGGTAGTGCGTCGTCAAGGGCCTTTCATCCGGCAGACGCTGGCCGGCGTTCATTGTGGGAGATGCGAGATGGCGAAATTGCCCGAGCAAGGCGTACCGTGGGGCACGCTGCAAAATGTCATGCACGAAGCCCGGCGGGGCGACGTCGACTGGAAGCGCGGGCGCGTTGGCGTCTACATCCATTACGCCGGAGAGGAAGTGCTCGACGTCGCCAAGGCGGCCTATCTCGAATTCTTCAGCGAGAACGGCCTCGGCCCGAGGGCGTTTCCGAGTCTCGCCCGCTTCGAAGCGGAAGTGATCGAGATGACGCTCGGGCTACTGCATGGTGGAGACGGGGCTAGCGGATCGATGACCTCGGGAGGCACGGAAAGCATCTTTCTTGCCGTCAAGTCCGCGCGGGATTGGGCACGAAAAAACAGGCCCGGAATCGACAGACCCGAGATCGTCGCGCCGCACAGCGCGCACCCGGCATTCGACAAGGCGGCGCATTTTCTCGGCCTGCGCGTCCGCCGTGCGGCGCTGAGCGCCGATTTTCGCGCCGATTGCGCGTCGATGGAGAGCCTAATCGGCGACAATACGATCATGATGGTCGGCTCGGCGCCGGCCTTTCCGCACGGTGTGATCGATCCGATCTCCGACATCGGCGCCCTCGCCGAACAACACGGCCTGTGGCTGCACGTGGACGCGTGCGTCGGGGGGTTCAGCGCGCCGTTTGCCCGGATGGCCGGCGAAAACATTCCCGATTTCGATTTCGCGGTGCCGGCGGTACGGTCGATGAGCGCCGACCTCCACAAATACGGATTTACCGCCAAAGGCGCATCCACCGTCCTCTACAGAGATTCGGAAAGCTTCTCCTTCCAGGGCTTTACGTTCGACGACTGGCCCCGCGGACACTATTCGACCCAAACGTTGGTCGGAACTCGGCCGGGTGGCGCCATAGCGGCCGCCTGGGCCGTCATGAATTTTCTCGGCATTGACGGCTATGTCGATCTCACGCGCAGGATAATCGACGTCCGGAAAAAACTCGAATGTGGTGTGCGGGATCTCGGCCTCGGCGTCTTTGGCCATCCACGGCTCGGCATCGTCAGTTTCGGCGCCGACGAAATCGACATGTTCGCGGTTGCCGAGCACATGGAGCGGCGCGGCTGGTTCGTCGGTCGCGTCCAGGATCCCGATGGCCTCCACCTCATGCTCAACCTTTCACATGAGCCGATCGTAGAGGAGTACCTGCGTGACCTGGGCCAGTCGGTCGATATTGTCCGAAGGGACAATCTGCGTTCCCGGGTCCGGAACGTGACCTACTGAACGCACTGATTTGCCAGCGAGATCTCGCTGGAAACCAGAAGCAAAAGGGCAATCGGCTGTCTCGCTAGCTTTTGCGGAGACCATGGCCGTCGTGGCCCGATCGACGGAAGTGTCATCTGTGTGGTCGCTGAATCGATCGCCCTACTGCCGGCGTGATCGTCCTCGCCTTCATCAGAGAGCTCTTCCTTCTGTCGGCGCAATACACGCTGGAGCGGATGCGATCGGGCTGCAGCCGGCGCGGTAACAGCACCTTTCTCAAGTTCCGAGGTCCTCGGTAGTAAAGTGTTTGCAGCGGGCAGCATGCATCAATGCGATTTTGAATCCTAAATGGCGCTTGGACTTGGGCGCCTCCAGCAGCCACACGTGCTCATCGGCTGCTGAGATGATCCAGGCGTTTGCGGACTCAATCGCCTGATACGACAGCACACCCGAAGTCTATTCCAATACAGCATCTACCGAACGAGCGAGTTTATCGACCATCTCCTCCAGATGGTTCCGTTCCACGATGAAGGGTGGCGCCAGCAAGACGTGGTCGCCGGCCTTTCCGTCGATCAGCCCAGCCATCGGGTAGCAGATCAAGCCGTTCTCGAGCGCCACTCGCTTCAATCTCGCGGCCGTCCGGCGGGCGGGATCGATCGGCGCGCGTGTCGCCCGGTCGGACACAAACTCCAACGCCATGAAAAGGCCCCTGCCACGTATGTCTCCAATGTTATGATGGTTGCCGAAGCGTTCCGTCAGCATCGTCATGGCCTGCCGGCCGCGCGACCGCACGTTTTCAAGCAGATTGTCGCTCTCGATCGTCTTCTGGACGGCAAGGGCGGCCGCACAGGCGGCGACGTGCCCCGTATAGGTGTGCCCGTGCTGGAAAAAGCCCGATCCTGAAACGACGGCCTCGAAAATCCGGTCAGTCGTCATTATGGCGGCGATCGGCTGGTAGCCGCCTCCGAGGCCCTTCGCGATGGCGACGATGTCCGGCTGGATCCCTTCCTGCTCGTAGGCGAACAGCGTTCCCGTGCGGCCCATGCCGCACATGACTTCGTCGAGGATCAGCAGAACGCCGTATTTGTCGCAGATTTCGCGGACTCGGCGGAAATAGCCCTGTACCGGCGGCACCGCCCCAAGTGTCGCCCCGCCAACTGTCTCCGCCAGAAAGCACATCACATTCTCCGGGCCCTGGTCCAGGATGGCAGTCTCGAGTTCCTCGGCGATCCGGGTACCATATTCATCTTCGGTCTCGTCGGGGGACTTGTCCCTGTAGGGGTAGCAGGGGCTGATGTGCACAGCCTTGGTCAGCATGGGGCCGAATTGTTCCCTCCGCCAGAGATTGCCACCGGCGGCGAGGGCTCCGAGCGTGTTGCCGTGATAGCTCTGCAGGCGCGAGACGACGACCGAACGCTTTGGCTCGCCCTTCTCGACATAGTACTGCCGCGCGAGCTTGAGCGCGGCCTCGATCGCCTCCGAGCCACTGGACAGAAAATAGCAATGGTCGAGATCGCCGGGCGCCGAACGGGCGAGAAACCCGGCCAGTTCCTCGGCCGGGCGGCTGGTGAAGAAGCTCGTATGGGCGAACGCCAACTGATCCAGTTGCTTCTTCAGTGCGTCGATCACGGCGGGGTGGTTGTGCCCCAGGCAACTGACGGCCGCTCCGCTCGAGGCATCGAGATACCGTTTGCCGCCCTCGTCGATCAGATACGGGCCATCGCCGCCGACCGCCGTCGGCATGTCGATCGCCGGATAGCGGTGGAAGACGTGCGTGGGCGAGGGGACTTCATTCCGTTCTTCAAGCTGACCCATGGATTCATCCAGTCTGTCCAAATCGCCTCCATCATACGCCTGCATCGCAGGTGATGCAACAAATGGAATATTTATTGACCTTATAGCCCGAATGGTATAAATCTCGGACAACGACATGGTGAAGTGATGAGCCGGGAATTCGACGGACAGGTTGGGGTAGTCACTGGAGCGGCGCGCGGGCTCGGAAAGGCCATTGCGCGCCTGGTCGCCGAGCGTGGCGCCACCGTATTGCTGGTCGACAAGGACAACGAAACACTTGAGCGGACCACTGCGGAGATGGAAGCGTCGGGCCTTTCCGTGCATCCGGTCGCTGCGGACCTTGCCGAGGAAGACCATGCGGCGCGGCTGCGCGCCTTCGTCGAAAGCCAGGGTGGTCGCCTCGACTTCCTGGTCAACAATGCTGGTGGCTGGCGCTATGGCCGGATGAGCGAAATCACCATGTCTGATTGGGAATGGACCTTCCGCACCAACGTAACGGCTCCTTTCGTCACCACCCGCGCCTTGATGGACCTTATGGTCGCCCGAAAATATGGGCGCATCGTCAATATCGCATCGACCGACGCACATCGGGCCAAGCCGGCATTGCCGCACTACGCGGCCGCGAAGGCGGCCGTGGTCAGCCTGACCCGCTCGCTCGCCGAGGAACTGGCCCCCAGCGAGGTCCTGGTCAACGCGGTCAGCCCGGGCGCCATCGCGACGGAAACGGCGAAGAGCCAGAATTGGATCGCCGAGCGCATCAAGTCGATCCCGGTAGGCCGCGCGGCGGAACCCGAGGACATCGCCGAGGTCGTTCTTTTCCTGGCCTCGTCGCGGAATCGTTTCGTCGTTGGCCAAACAATCTTGGCAAACGGCGGCATGCTCATGGCCTGAAGCCATGGAAGAATACCGCCCGGGCAAGGAAGGCGGAAAGAAGGGAACCGAGGCCTTCCAACGAAGGCTCAACAAAAACGGAGGTATCGGAATGCGAAACTCGAAGAGGCCCCATTTTTCGATGACGCGCCGCACGGCGCTTTTGGGCATGGGCATGGCCGGCATGACGCTGTCGATGCCCGCCATCCTGCGCGCCGCTTCCAACCAGATGGTGATGGCCACGGGGGGCGGCAAGCTGGAGGACGTCTACCGCAAGACCGTCTTCGCGCCATGGAAGGAAAAGACCGGCATCGACATCATAACTACCGCGAACGAGGGCGCGCGGCTGAAGGCGATGGTCGAGCAGAAGAACGTCGAATGGGACATCATCCAGGGCCCCGCCGAGGCGATGATCGTCTATGGCCAGAACGGCCTGCTCGAACCGATCGAATACTCCGTCATTGATAAGTCGAAGATGCTGAAAGGCACCGCGCACGACACGTTCGTGGTCACCGACCTCGCCGCCTACAACGTCGCCTGGAATACCAAAAGCGTGAAATCGAAACCACCTTCGGATTGGGCAGGCCTGTTTGCCTATGACGGACGCATCTCGCTCTGGAAGAAGCCCTTCCAGACGCTGGAGGCTGCGCTTCTGGCCGATGGTGTCGCGCTCGACAAGCTCTACCCGCTCGACCTCGACCGGGCCTTCAAGAGCCTGGACAAGATCAAGTCCAAGCTCGTCTGGTGGGAGCGAGGCGCGCAATGCGCGCAACTGATCATCGACGCGGAGGTCGATGCCGGATCGGTCTGGAACGGCCGCGTTTTCGACCAGAAGAATTCCGGGGCTCCCGTCGATTATACGCTGAACCAGGCCATCCTTGTCAGCGACGCGTGGGGGGTACCCAAGGGTGCGCCCAACAAGCAGAAGGCGATGGAACTGATCGCGCTCGAGCTTTCGGCCAAGGCACAGGCGGACTTCGCACGATCCATCCCTTATGGTCCCGTCAATCCCGATGCCCTCACCATGCTCGACGACAACGTGAAGAAGTCGCTGCCGACTCTCGGCGACAATTCGGTGCTGTTGGACGTCGGCTACTGGGCCGAACATTCGGACAAGGTCGTCGAGCGGTTCAACAAATGGCTGCTGTCATAGACGGCTGCCCATAAGTCAGACTGCGCGGCAGGCGGGTCCGCCACCCGCCTCCATCCCACGGAAAGGGCAGTTCAGGCGAGCACGTTCGCGGGTTCGTCGACGCTGACGACATGGAGAAGCGGCCTTGGCCGTACGAGGTTCAACTGGAATGGTTTCCGACCGCGCGTCAAACGCAACGCCGTGGTCGGCGACGCGCTTCTACCGCTGGCTCGTCCTGCCGCCGCTGGCGTTCGTGGCCGTCTTTTTCCTCTGGCCCATTTTGACAGTGATCGTGCGCAGCTTCACCGATCCGACCATCGGCCTGGCGAGCTACGTCCGCATCTTCAGCGACGGACCGTACATCCCGGTGCTCGGCATCACTATAAAGATCGCGACGATCGTCACGCTGCTCTGCACCGTCGTCGCCTATCCGGCCTCCTATGTCATCTCGCGGGCACGCGGTTCGCTTTTCAAGGTCATGATCGCCTTCGTCGTGATCTCGCTCTGGACCAGCGTCGTCATCCGTTCCTACGCCTGGATGGTCGTGTTCCAGCGCAACGGCATGCTCAACCAGCTGCTCGTCGGGTTGGGGATCGCCGAGCGGCCGATCCATTTCATTCCCGGCACGCTGGCGGTCAATGTCGGCATGGTCCACATCATGCTTCCCTTCATGATCCTTCCCATGCTCAGCAACATGCGCTCGATCGACAGGTCTTTGCTGACCGCCGCGAGCGTCCTGGGCGCAACTCCCTGGCAGGCCTTCCTCCGCGTCTTCCTTCCCCTGTCGCTGCCCGGCCTGGGTGCGGGGGCGGCCCTGGTCTTCATGATGTCACTCGGCTTCTTCATCACGCCGGCCCTGCTTGGCGGACCACGGGACATGATGGCAGCCGTGCTCATCGAACAGCAGGCAAATCGGCTACTCGAATGGGGGATGGCCTCCGCGCTTTCCAGCGTGTTGCTCGTTCTGACGATCGCCATCTATCTCGTCTATCTCAACGTCATGCGTCGCGCCCGTGGGGGGCTGGTCAATGCATACTGAGATCGCACCGACCCTGTCGTATCGTCTTCTGCGCATCGCGCTCTACGGGTTCACGGGAATCGTTCTCGTCTACCTGATCTTGCCCCAGTTCATCGTCATTCCGCTTTCCTTCAGC